>NZ_CP024871.1:2250000-2262500 GCF_000306675.2 Leptospira mayottensis 200901116 | reverse complement strand
TCAAAACCAGAAAATGCAAAGACGAAAACAAAATAGAGGAAGGAATATGTAATAACTTCCTTATTTTTGGAATTGAAAATTCCGATGATGGGATGAATCTTTTTCGTTTCTGATGATGCGCGATTTTTTAGATCGAAGGTTTCCCGAAACCAAAAAATGATCATAAAAAGATTGAACAAAGCGATCGCAGTGGCGGCAAGAGCTGATACGGGAAACATGGTGAAAGTCAGGTTCGGAAACATAAGTTCTAAAAAGCTGGAATCTACTTTCGCAAATAACCCTCCCATCGGAGGACCCGCGATAAAGCCCAGGCCAACGCCTGCACCGATTAGTCCCATTCCTTTTGCACGATCTTTTTCGTTTGTAATATCCGCCATCGCTGCAGAGGCTACAGAGATGTTTCCTCCCATTATTCCGGTGATCACTCTGGAAAAAACGAAAAGAGAAAAACTTCCAGAGAACAACCAAATCGCATAACCGAAAAAACTTCCAAAACTCGTAAGAACGAGTACTGGTTTACGACCGATCCGATCCGAAATTTTTCCCCAAATGGGCGCGAATACGAATTGTAAAAGAGAATAGAGACTCGCGACAATTCCACCGAAAAGAGCGACGAATAAGGACCAATCTCCCGAAGAGGTTTCCAAAATGATTCTCGTAAAGTCGGTGAACTTGTCAAGAACGGGATCGCCGGATTTAGCGAGAAAGGCCTTTAGCGTTTCGGGGAAAATGGGAAAAATTACGGAAAACCCCATCATATCGATGAATACGGTAAAGAAAAGTACAAAGGAAATTTTGTTCATGAGAGGTAGAATGGCTCGAAGACAACAATCTTCCAAGCCACTTACCTTGTCTTAACATTTTCGAAAAAAGAGAGGCTATTGCTTGTTACTTAAGAGACGCTTTAATTCTTCGAGAGAGTTTTTTGCGGTCGCTTTGAATTGGTCCGGAATTGATGCTTCGATTTCCGCGGAAAGACGAATGAAATTTTCCTGTAGTTTAGCGAATGCCTGTTGTCTGCTTTCACCACCTTTAGCGAGAATTTCGGTCGCATCCTGAACCGTTTTATTCAAAAGTTCGCGGACCTGGTTGGCTTTTACGCTTTGATTTGCTTCTCCTTTTTCTCTCAGTTCCTGGTAAATCGTATCCAACTCAGCCAGAGACTGTTTGACTTTTTCTTCTCCATTTTGAAACAGAGCGATTCCTGCGTTTAGAATATCCATCAATAATCTTTCCAATCTGATTCTCCTTTTGATCTACCAATTGTGTTCGATCGATTATTGTAGAACCTGCACCAGTTCTAAGTCGTCTCTTTTTTAAACTGTATCAGGAAAATTAAGAATTCTCGATTAACTTTTTGATCTGATCCCGAATTCTGGCCGCTGTTTCATAGTCTTCTGTTTTAAGTGCGTTGTTGAGGGAGTCTTGTAGGATTTCCAATTGGGTTTTGGGAAGTTGAGAGATTTTTTCTCTGGCAATGGATTCTCCCGGAATTTCTTCGTCCTTCATTTCTATTCCGGCTTCTTCGATCACTTTTTTGGCGAGATAGATCGGGGCGTTTGCCCTGAGCGCCAGTGCGATGGAATCGCTCGGCCTCGCGTCTAGGACGATTACATCTTCGTCCTTACGAAGAGTAATTTTTGCGTAAAAAGTATTATCTATGATCTCTTCGATTGATATCTTAATGATGCTTACGTTTAAAGTTCCAAGCAGAACGGTCATCAAATCGTGAGTCATCGGTCTCGGAGGTTTGGTTCCGTCCAAAACAGAAGTGATGGAATGGGTTTCCAAAGGTCCTATAAAAATGGGGACTACTCTGGAATCGGAATCATCCTTCGTTTTTAGAAAAACTGCAAATCCTACGTTTGTCAGAGAAATGTCTGAAATTTTTGCTTCTACAAGATCCATTCCCTTTGGAGGCTATCCTTGTAAACCTTTGGTGTCAAATGCTTTCCCGAGGAAATCAATCGAGTTTCTGAATCCAATCGTGAAAGCCAGAACACATTTCTCGAACCGTAGGCATATGGAATAGAATTCCTAAATGTCCCTGGTCAAATTTTACGATTTGATTGTTGGGCGAAGGGAGAGATTTCAATTCTTCTTCCACCGAATTTACAGGAACGATTTTATCCAAAGTGCCTAGAACGGAGTAAATCGGAAGTTGGAAATTTCTTTGTAATTCTGTATAATTGATCGAACCGTCAAAAGAAAAAAATGCGTGATCTTTGCTTAGCTGAGAACGGATGAACTGTAGAATTACCTTTGTAGATTCCTCGCAAAAAATATCTTCGATCAGAAAATACCATTCCGGAGGAGAAATTTGTCTGTAGCCGACAAAATCTCTTAGGTTTACGACTTTCGTGCTGAGTTCAAAAGAAACCGTTCTCAAAGAAGAATGAAGCCCCAATAAAAACTTAAAGAATTTATTGAGATCCACTGTCGGAAGAGCGGATTGAAGGGAGAATGTAGTCAGATCGAAAAGGAAATCGGAAATCGATTTTGCAGGTAATAGACTAAGCCCGGTTTTGAGCGCGTTCATTCCAGGGATATTGGTTCCCACGGAAACGAAATTTGGGGAAGTCACGGAAATAATTCCGGAAATTGCTTCCTTTGGATCGGGAAGAGGGACCTTGTTTTGAGGATATTTGGAGATGAAGGTTTCATAGGCGGATACATAGTATCTAGGAATCATTCCCCCCATACTGTGTCCCATCACTACAATCTTTTCTTTTGGGAAACTTTCTCGGATCCAATTGAGAACGGCGGGAAAATCTTCCTGAATGAAATCGTCGATTGTCCATCCTTCTTTGATTCCGTTGTATGGAAGAGTTTGTCTAGAACGACCGCGCATATCCATAGAAAAGACTCGGTAACCGTATTTGAGAGCCATCTCTCGTGCGACCTTGTCCATTACCGATCTTCTGCAAAAAAAGCCGGGGATTAAAAGAAGGATTTTTCCGGTCTCGTTTGTTTTTTCTGGCTCGAATCGTTTTAGGCTAACCGAAAAACCGTTGTTAGATGGAATGATGTAACTTGCGTCTAGACGATAAGAACAATTGTAGGTATGACAATCGAAGATGATCGAAGTAACCGGATGTTGTTGTCCTCCGGTTCTCGTGTAATAAAGATGTTTCGCGTAGGAGTGAAGATCCGCTTTTTCTATATTTTTCTTTGCGATATACGGATCTGCCTTGTTATCCATTTCACGAGCGACTACAAAGTCCACTACGTCGTAAAATGAACTCAATTGTTCTCGAACTTCTTCTCTTTGTTCGTCGCTCATCCTATCTCTTCGAATTCCCCAGATCATACCGATCGGATTCCCTTTTACGAAAAGAGGAATTCCGGCGGCGTAATTCATGGTCCCCGAAAGAAGATGTCTTAAATTCGGATGGATTTTTTCGTCCTTGAGACTACTGAAAACAACTTCGGGACGTTTTTTAGTTTCGACTGATATGATCGCTTCTCGGATAAAATTTGCGGAAAGATTATCCTGGTCCTGAATCGAAACGGGAAGAGTTCGGTTTATGAATTCTTGAATATCTCTGAGTCCGATTCGGGTCGCGACCTCTTTCATTTTAAAGTGTGTGGAGGAGGAGACGATTTTTAGATTCTTGTCTTGAATTGCCTCAAAGACCGCATAGTTGAACATAGGTTGATTGTTCGTAAACGTTAAGGCGACGATCTTATTTACGAAAGAGGACCAAACTTTTTCCAAAAACTTATACGTGAGATCCGGAATTGGAAATATGAAAATGTCGTCGGCCGCTACGTTAAGTCCGCTCTTTCCTCTTTTTTTACGGGTCCCAGTTTTTTTTTCGAGAAGTTCAGGCATTTACGACCAGAATTTTAAGTGAAAACTTCTCTGCCAACCTGGATTTAGGACGATTTGAACCTTTTTTAAAGCCGAATATTTTGGGAAAATGATTCAAATATTTGAGAGTCATTTGTAATTTGCGCCGATGTCTCAAATCATTTTACTCATGCGTTTCGATTGAAGTTGTTTGTTTGTCCGATTGTTAAACGAAATCAAGTTTTTGAATGGTGAAGATTTAAGTTTCGAATCGGAATCTTAGATCCAAGATTCCGATTCGGAAGAACCGCAGTTCCATTCTACGGCGAAATTTTTCTTTCGAAATTTTTTCAGGAATTCTTCCCATCGAATCCGATTTAGGGACGTTATTTGAGGAAGATCGAAATCTTGAGGATGCAAACGTTTGAGTTCGGGATGTTTCCTTCGATGATCGGTTCGAGCTTGTATTTCGATTTCATTTTAAATCGTTTGACTTGTCTTATTCCAAAGCGATAAAAACGGATTCGTAAGGTGTTAGTTTAGTTCGTTCCAGATCGTAGCCGCCATCATAATAAACGGATTTGATTTTTCCTTCCAATTGCATTCTTTCATGAAGTGCGCCGAGATATTGTTCTGGACTTTTTAGAAAACGGAAGATTCTCACCTGGAGAAATTCCCTTTCCTGTGGTTTGTTCTTATCGGAAATAATATAAAAACCGTCGAGTCCGCTGGAAAAAGATGCGATCGTATATTCGGCGACCCAGACTTTTTCTGAGTGCGTTGTTAGGTCCAAATTTTGAACGCGTCGAGGCAATCGAACAAGCTCCGCGTTGTGAAAGAAGATTCTTTTGCCGATCCATATTTCAAGAATTTCTTTTTGTTTTCGCCGGATTTGCTCGACTTGTTTTGTTGAGTCGTGCTGCGAATTTATGTGTTTCTTTTTTCGATGATCCCGAATCGTTCCGAGGAATCCAAGGACCGTATTGTAGTCGTTCATAGAATTGATTTTTTCCTGCAAGCTCATCGTTTGTGATTGATCCGCGTTCTGGCAATGCAGACAAATCAGAAGAAAAAATGATAGTGCGAACGTTGATCGGATCTTCATTCTGTTTCCTTCCGTAGCAAGTAACAACGATAGAGTTGAAGCTTCGAATTTCAATGAGAAAACGGATGGAGAAAGTTCGATCTTTTTCGAAAATTATAATTCAAGAAAGTTTCAAGTCCTGGATGCCGATCCATTAAGAGGCATCCGCTGGTTGTTATTAAGACAAAATGGCGCCCCTTCTGGGCTTGAAAACCGTGGGTTAGATGCAAGCATTTACCACAAAACAAGAAAACCAACAGAAGGAACGTAATGAAAAGAAAAGTATATGTAGGAATGGATGTCCACAAAGAAACGATTAGAATTGCGTGTTTAACGAACAATACAAAGGAAATAGTAAAAGAACAGCAGATAAAACATAATGAGGTTCAGATCAAAAAGTTCGTCAATAAACTAAAATCAGAATGGAACGAGATACATAGTTGTTACGAGGCGGGAGTAACGGGTTATCCACTTTACAGATATCTAAAGTCTTTGGGAGTGAACTGTATCCTTGTAGCGCCAGGAAAGATACCAAGACAAAGCTCGGATAAGATCAAAACGGATAAGAGAGATACAATCAAGTTAGCAAAATTATTACGAAGTGGAGAATTAGAATCGATTCATGTACCGAGTGAAGAGGACGAAGCAGTAAGGGATTATCTAAGATCCCATGACAGCCTTCGTTTGGATTTAGGAAGGAATCGTCAGAGGTTGATGAAATTCTTATTAAGAAAGGGTATAACTTACTCAGCAACAAAGTATTGGACAGTCAGTCATAACAAATGGTTGAACAATCTACAGTTTAACAATGAGATCCTTCAAGAGACATTTAACGACTATTATAGTCGGGTAAGAGTTCAAGAAGAGAATTTAAAAGCGATGGATAAGAGAATACAAGAGATAGCGAGAGTGTCGGCTTGATTGTGTAAATGACTTGTGAATAACCAAAAAGTAACAAGGATAAACCCAATATGAGCAACCCCAAAAATCGAGCTGAAGAGCTACTCGATGAATTAATCAAAGATAAGAGTCCTGAAGATCTACTGGGAAATGAAGGCCTCTTAAAGCAACTAACGAAATCACTGATAGAGCGAGCGATGCAAGGTGAGATGACGCATCACCTTGGATACGAGAAGAATTCCTCGTTGGGCAATAACACAGGAAATTCTCGGAATGGAAAAAGTAACAAAAAGCTCAAAGGAGATTTTGGAACAATCGATTTGGAAATACCTCGAGACAGAAACGGCAGTTTCGAACCTCAGATCATACAAAAAGGTCAGACACGTTTTACCGGCTTCGATGATAAGATCATTTCGATGTATTCACGCGGAATGACCACACGAGAAATTACCCAACATCTCCAAGAAATCTATCAAGTGGAAGTCTCAGCGGATCTGATCTCAGAAGTCACCGATTCGGTACTGGAAACGGTGATCGAGTGGCAGAATCGTTCTTTGGATAAAGTATATCCAATTCTCATCATGGACGCGTTAGTCGTAAAGGTGAGAGACGGTCACCACGTTCAAAACAAATCCTTCTATTTGGCTTTAGGAATCAATCTACAGGGCACAAAAGAGATACTTGGGATTTGGGTGGAGCGCACCGAAGGAGCGAAGTTCTGGCTTCAGATCTTAACCGATTTAAAGAATCGCGGAGTTGAAGATATCTTAATCGCCTGCGTTGACGGGTTAAAAGGATTTCCGGATACGATCATATCAGTTTTTCCTAATGCACAAGTTCAACTTTGTATCGTTCATATGGTAAGGAATTCTTTGAAATGGGTTTCTTACAAACAGAAGAAAGAGTTGATGATTGATTTAAAGGCTATCTACAAATCTCCGTCGGCAGAGATTGCTAAGAAAAGCCTTGATGATTTTTCAACCAAATGGGACAGTCAATATCCGATGATCAGCAAGTCCTGGAGAAACAATTGGGAATCGGTGATTCCTTTTTTGGCATATCCACCTAATATTCGTAAGGCGATTTACACCACAAACGCTATCGAATCTATGAATATGGGTTTAAGAAAAATTATCAAGAATCGGGGTTCGTTTCCTACCGATGAAGCGGCTATCAAGCTTCTTTATTTAGCTTTGAATAATATGTCTAAAAAATGGACCATGCCTATTCAAGATTGGGGAAAAGCAATGAATCAATTTTCGATTATTTTCGGCGATCGGTTGAAGTTCGATTCGTTTTAAGATATGTCATTTACACAGGAACGCTGACACCCTCACCGATCGCCGAAAATAATCGAAAATTTGTACAGTAACAGTATTCGCCTGACACTTCTGAAAGAAATTGACTAATCTTCTGAACTAGGCTCCTCGTCCTCTTCGACTTTAATTCCTTCGAAAAATACTTGAAATGGAGTTCTTCCGTTCATGTTTCTTCCTTGATGGACTCTCTTGTAATTGTATTCCTCAAAGAAGATTTCCAGATCGATTTGCATTTCTTCAATCGCCTCGTAGAATTTGGTTCTACCAGCAATTCTGAAATGCTCGTCGAGCAAAGTTCGATGAAGTCGTTCAACGTATCCATTGCTCTGGGGTCTTCGCACTTTAGTAGTCCGATGTTCGATCTCTTCTAATTGAAGAAAGAGTTCGAACGGATGTTGATCTTCTCTTCCACAATACTCACGACCATTATCGGTAAGAACGGTCATAACTTTAACGTTATGTTCTTCGAAGAATGGAAGGACGTCGTTGTTGAGAGTTTGCACAGCGGTAACAGGAATCTTCGTATTAAAAAGCCTTCCCCAAGCGAATCGACTGTGACAATCGATTACGGTTTGCAAATAGACTCTTCCAACTCCCTTTAAGGAACCGACCATGAACGTGTCCATAGAGACCAATTCTCCGGTAGAATCGGCATGTATGTGCCTTTCTCTGTATTCTGGATCGAATCTTTCAAGGAGTTTAATCTGATCCTCGGTGAGAGGGATGATTTGATCTTTGTGATGTTCTTCAAGTCTGAGAAGCCTTTGATGTTTGGTTACAAGTTTATTCCTCGCCCAAACTCCTCTGACTCCTCCTGAGCTTACTTTGATTCCCTTGAGGCTGAGTTGTTGTGCGACTTTTAAACAACCGTGGGTAGGACGTTGTAGAGAATATTCTAAAACTTCTTTCTCGATTTCTTCGCTGACTCTGTTCGGATGAGGTCCGTTTGCTCCAGGCATTCGATCCAAAAGTCCTTCTGCTCCGTAAGTTTGAAAGTTTCTTCGGATCTCGTAGAACTGCTGACGGGAATATCCCATGATTTTGCAGGCCTTACTTACATTTTCTAATTCGTTAGCAAGTTCTAATAAATTTAGCTTTCTTCTCGTAGCTTTTGTCGTCGCATTGGCGTTGGTGGTCATCGGTTTCTCCTGAGTTTAAATAATTTGTGGTAAAATCATTTTTACTTTCAGAAGAAATCGGGACCACTGATTTTTACCCGACTGTCAGGTGAATACTATCACTACACAGACTGTTCCGGGAGAATATTCCAGCGGTTCCAAAAGAAAACAAACAGGGATAACAAAAACAGGAAGTCCCAGACTTCGAAGAATATTGACAGAAGCAGCTTGGCAACATCGTTTCCCTGGAACAGGAAGTAAGATTGTAACCGCACGTAGATCGGGACAACCTGCGTTAGTTGTTGCTTTGGCGGAAAAAGCATCTCTCAGATTACACAAGAAGTTTCGTAATCTACAGCAAAGAGGAAAAACTCCTCAGGTAATGATAACGGCAGTTTCAAGAGAGTTATCCGGATTTCTTTGGGCGGCGATGAATCTGGTTGCATAGAGTTAGAGTAATGTTTCATCCAATAATTGGATTCGTTAGAGAAGATGTACGATAAAGGAGGAATACTTGTTGGCTCAGTGTTGAAGCAAATTTGAATTTCAAATTTGACCTTCGTTTTAAGACTAAGAACAGCTCCCGATGTATAGATTATCCTGCGGTATCCAACCCGCGAATATCAGTCTGATCAATCGTCGCGAATGCTTTTCTCTAACGAGTTAAATTATTGGGTGATTAAAAAAAATGCGAAAAAATATTTACAGCTCCGGATGGGGGCGCCATATCAGAGCCTGTCCCAAAACCTCCTTGTACTTGTAGTCTCAGGAAATAGATATGACATATGAAATCAGATTTAGGTCATTTAGATATCCCTGAAGAGATTTGGAAACGCCTTCATCCCTTGCTACCAAAGCGTAAAACAAACTCCAAGAAAGGAGGTCGTCCTCGGCTTGATGATAGAGTGGCGATGGCCGCAATATTTTACAGGGTAAGAACAGGAATTCAATGGAGATATATACCTCCGATGTTCGGTTCAAAATCAACGTTACATAGAAGATTTCAGGAATGGGTAGCCAGCGGAGTTTTTGATAAAATTGAAAAAGAAGCATTAAAACTTTATGAGCGCACTGTTAAAATTAGAACTAAAAGAATGGCATCTGATGGTAGCTTCGCAAGAGCTCCCAAAGGGGGGCTTTCACGGGTCCAAACCCGACGGATCGCGGCAAAAGAGGCCTTAAAAGGCATATTCTCGTCGATCGGCGTGGAGCACCTGTAGCTTTTGTAATCGCTTCGGCAGGAACTCACGATTCTAAATTACTTTTTCCTACTTTAGAAAAGTTCAAAGTATTTAGAAACAAAAAATTGCTTAAACCAGAAATCCTTTCTTTAGATAAGGCTTACTCTAACAAAACGATTAAGAACAATTTAAAAAAGAAGAATATTCAATATCGAATTCCAAATAAAAAGAATGCGAGAAATCCTGAATGGATTGCTCCGCTAAATCCTTTTAGATGGACAGTCGAACGTACTTTTGCTTGGTTTAATGCATTTAGAGCCATAAAAACTTGTTGGGAATTCAAATTTGAAAATTATAAGGCATTATTCCAAATCGCATTTGCTATCATTTTAATTAGAATGTCCTGGAAATAGGTTTTGGGACAAGCTCTAAAATAAAGTTATAAACAAAAAAGCGAATTATCGTTAATTTACCAAGATAGTTACTTTCATACAAAATAAATAAAACGTGCCATAAAAGGTTCGAGGTATATATCCGAGACGAAAGTTCTTGAGTTGATCCGTTCCAATCAAATTTTTTCAATAAAAGTTTGTTTCAAAATCTCAGAATGTAGGAGTTCTTACGGAGTTTAACAATAATAAAGCCTATTCGAAAGCCAATCAATAGTCAAAAGGAAGAAATCTATGGGACTCCTTCGTCTCGTGAAAGATTCACGATGATATTTCTATCAAAGTTTGGAGGCAAGTTCTAAAATTAGAACTAAGAGGTTGTCCCAAAACCTCCTTGTACTTGTAGTCTCAGGAAATAGATATGACATATGAAATCAGATTTAGGTCATTTAGATATCCCTGAAGAGATTTGGAAACGCCTTCATCCCTTGCTACCAAAGCGTAAAACAAACTCCAAGAAAGGAGGTCGTCCTCGGCTTGATGATAGAGTGGCGATGGCCGCAATATTTTACAGAGTAAGAACAGGAGTTCAATGGAGATATTCCTCCAATGTTCGGTTCGAAATCAATGTTACATAGAAGATTTCAGGAATGGGTGGCAGCAGGAACTTTAAATAAAATTGAAAAATAAACATTAAACTTTATGAATGCTTTTTTAAAATTAGAACTAAAAGAATGGCATCGGATGGTAGCTTCGCAAATTTCCAAAGGGCTTCACGGGTCCAAACACGACGGATCTCTGTAAAAGAGGCATTTAAAGGCATATTCTTGTCGATTGGTCATCTATAGCTTTTGTAATCGCTTCGGCTGGGCTTACGATTCTAAACTATTATTTCCTAGTTTGAAAAACTTTATAATATTTAGAAATTATAATGTTCTGAAGACGGAGATTATCTCTTTGGATAAAGCTGATGCTAACAATGCAATTAAGGAAAAATTAAAAAGGAGGAATGTTGGGTATCGAATTCCAAATAAAAAAATGAGAGAAATCCTGAATGAACTGCTCCATTAAATCCTTTTAGATGGACAGTCTAACGCACTTTTGCTTGGCTCAATGCGTTTAGAGCCATAAAAACTTGTTGGGAATTCAGATTCGATAATTATAATGCATTATTCCAACTCGTATTTGCTATCATTTTAATTAGAATGTTCCCCAAATAGATTTTGGGACAAGCTTTTAGTTGATAAGGCCGTTCCAAATATGTTAAAAACCCTTTTTGATGTATAATTCGTAAAAGATAAAAAACTAAGTTTGAAAGAAAGCGGTGTTCGTTTTAATGAAAACTCAAAAACACTGTGCTCGTAAGGCGCCGCCTAAAGAACATTTGGCTTTAGGGCACCTCTATAAAATCAAAAAACAACAGAACGTTATAAGGAATTCTTATGAGAAACCACTATTTTATGACATTCGAGAATTCTAAAATCTATTTTATAGAGGTTCCCTTTATTTATTTTGAGAAAGAATTATTGGGCCGGGTATTCTTTCGCGAACTTATCGGAAGCAGCATTCAAAGTGTTAGCTGCCTTTTCGAAATCCTGGTTGATTCGGTTGCTTATTTGAATGATTTCGTTCTGATCGGCCTTGTCTTTTTGAGCACGAAGTTCTATGAGGCGTTTATAATCTTTGCTTACGACCTTCAGATAGGTTTCGATCGCTTGAATGCCCGCGTTCTTAAAGCCGGAATCTCCTTTAAAATCGCCGATTCTCTTCAGTTTATCAAGAGAAGAAGTCAGTTTTGATTCCCAAGCCTTTCTGGCGTTTTCCGCGTTTGTAAAATCGTCATTTGCCAAAGTTATATTTAACCCATCCATATCGCTTGTGGCAGAATTATAGTTTATGGAAGAGTTCAATACTTCCATGATCTTATTGTTATAATCCACCGGATCTTGTTTACTGCAACCGGATGCTAAAAGTAGAATGTAAGAAACCGTTGCGATAACCGTAGTCACGTATTGTTTTTTCATACTCGTAACATCCGAACGAAATAAAAAATTTCAATCAGAAATTGTCTCTTAAGGAGCTTCAAATTTTTCCGAATTATAATTATAATAGGTGCTTCACGTGTCTTCTGATCTATGCTTTGAATCAAAAATAATTGAGGAGAGCAGATTTCAGGGATGCATCGTATAGTTTTTCGAAATTGGAAAATAAAAATCTGAAATTGCGACCGGCTCTCTCCGCTTCAGATAATTCAAAAGGTTGTATTTACACTTTCAGTTATTTGTACTTTCTTCGAATTGAATGCTGTATAGACCTATTGATAAATTATAGGAAGGCATCCCTCTTGAGTTGTTATGGAATGGAAAGTTTAATTTTGTTGCGAGTAAAGTTTTACTCGTGTGGGCCCAGAAGGACTTGAACCTTCGACCCGCAGATTATGAGTCTGCCGCTCTAACCA
The DNA here is from genome assembly GCF_000306675.2 of Leptospira mayottensis 200901116. NCBI lineage: Bacteria > Pseudomonadati > Spirochaetota > Leptospiria > Leptospirales > Leptospiraceae > Leptospira > Leptospira mayottensis. The sequence continues at coordinate 2,250,258 of NZ_CP024871.1, read as the reverse complement.
ACTGAGCTATAGGCCCGGAGTGTTTCCAGTATTTTCGGGAAGTCTCGTTATTCAAGTGAATTTCTTTCAAAGGATCAAAAAGAATCCGAGAAGAGAGGTTGCAGAAAATGTTTCGGATCTTGAAAGAAAACGGAAACAGTTTTGTTTTCGGAATCGAAACAAAGATAAATCGATACGACCTTTCCTTTTCGTTCCAAAAGAAAATAACGAACTGTAAGAGAGTTTCCGGCAACGATTTCTTTTCTTTCGCCGCCAATT
>NZ_CP024871.1:2157500-2245000 GCF_000306675.2 Leptospira mayottensis 200901116 | reverse complement strand
CCTTCCGGAGCATCGACCGGAGAATACGAAGCCGTCGAACTTAGAGATGGTGATAAACAACGTTATCTCGGGAAAGGAGTTCTCAAAGCAGTAGAACATGTAAATGTAAAAATTCAAGAAATACTGAAGGGAGCGGACGGACTCGACCAAAACCGAATCGACCAACTCATGTTAGACGTAGACGGAACCAAAAACAAAGGTAAACTCGGAGCTAATGCGATCCTCGGCACTTCTCTTGCGGTAGCAAAAGCGGCCGCTTCTCATTCCAAACTTCCCTTATATCGTTATATTGGGGGAAATTTTGCCCGTGAACTTCCGGTTCCTATGATGAACATCATCAACGGAGGAGCACACGCCGACAATAATGTGGATTTTCAGGAGTTTATGATTCTTCCTGTGGGGGCCAAAAGTTTTCGTGAGGGACTTAGAATGGGGGCTGAAGTATTCCATTCCTTAAAGTCGGTTCTCAAAGGGAAGAAATTGAACACTGCTGTTGGTGACGAAGGCGGCTTTGCTCCTGATTTGACTAGCAATGTGGAAGCGATCGAAGTCATTCTCCAAGCGATCGAAAAAGCAGGGTATAAACCGGAAAAAGACGTTTTATTGGGTTTGGACGCGGCTTCTTCCGAGTTTTACGACAAAAGCAAAAAGAAATACGTACTTGGTGCCGAAAATAATAAGGAGTTCTCCAGTGCAGAGCTAGTGGATTATTATGCGAACCTCGTCTCCAAATATCCGATCATTACGATCGAAGACGGGCTGGACGAGAACGATTGGGAAGGTTGGAAACTTCTTTCCGAGAAGTTGGGAAAAAAAATCCAGCTCGTGGGAGACGATCTGTTTGTAACAAACATCGAGAAACTCTCCAAGGGAATCGCTTCCGGAGTCGGGAATTCGATTCTGATCAAAGTAAATCAGATCGGTTCCCTTTCGGAAACTCTTGCGTCGATCGAAATGGCGAAAAAGGCGAAATACACAAATGTCGTGAGTCATAGAAGCGGAGAAACGGAAGACGTTACGATTTCTCACATTGCGGTTGCGACTAACGCGGGGCAAATCAAGACGGGTTCTCTTTCTAGAACAGATCGAATCGCGAAGTATAACGAACTTTTGAGAATCGAAGAAGAACTTGGAAAATCTGCGGTTTACAAAGGTAGGGAAACTTTTTATAATCTATAAGAATGTTTTCCGATAAAAAATGATGCGATGTTTTCAAATGTGTCATTTTTCAAGTTCTTCGATCGTTTGGACTGAAGGTTCTAAGATCTATAAAAACGAAGAACTTGGCTTGAGTTCTTGGTGTGACGAAATCGATTTCGGGAAAAGGAATTTAGGAAACGGGATCAATGATGACCACTCTTTCGACAAAAGTCTTTTGGTTTTCTTGTTTTCTTGGCGGACTCTTCTATTTCATCGTTCTGGGTGAATCTGGAATTGTCGTAAGGTCCCAACTTGAGGAATCTCTTGCATCCCTACAGTTGGATGTGGAAAGACTTACCTACGAAAACCGACAATTAGAAGAAAAGCAGAAGATTTTAAAAAATGATCAAGTGGCTCTTGAAAGAGAAGCCAGAAGATTTTATCTTTTGAGTGAAAACGCTCATATTGTGAAATTTCGGGAAACGTCGAACAACAACGAACTGAAGCCCGTTCTGGCTTCCAGATTGAATGCGTTTCGTCCTGGAAAACAATTTCCGGTTCCTCCTATCCATTTTATTCGGATTTTCTACGCAATCTTCTCTAGTTTTACTTGTATTGGAGTTTTCATAAAAATGAGGAAGAAGAAACTGGATTTTACCAACTAGTAAAGGAAAGGTTCAGGAATGCCAGAAATAGAAAAAATCACGGAAGTATTCGAAGAGCTCGCAGGAAGTAAAATTTCCAAAAATTTCCTCGACCACAGAAAGATTTTTCTTTGGGGTCCGGTAACCGACGAATCATCCAAAGACTTGGTCGGAAAGCTTCTCTATCTGGAAATGAACGATCCGGGAAAAACGATCACATTTTATATCAATAGTCCCGGTGGTGTCGTGACTTCCGGAATGACCGTATTCGATACCATCAAAATGATTTCTTCTCCCGTTCACACAGTTTGTATGGGAATAGCGGCTTCTATGAGTTCTGTTCTACTTGCGGCGGGAACAAAGGGCGAACGTTCCATTTGGCCGAACGGAAAAGTGATGATTCACCAACCGAGTATCGGAGGACAGATCGTAGCTCCCGCTACCGATTTAAAGATCCACGCGGAAGAAATTCTCAAGACAAAAGCCAAGTTGAATCAGATTCTCGCGGACGCTTGCGGTCATCCGGTTTCCAAATTGGAAGAAGATACGGATCGGGACTACTACATGGACGCGGAAGAGGCGATTCAATACGGAATCGTAGACAAACTCGCTACAAAAATCGATTTTAATTAATCGGAATTTTTTCCCTTGTCTAAGACGTTATCCTTAGAGGAATTCTTAAAAGAATTTTTAACTTCTCCGCATCAGAAAGGCAGAAATCCGGAAGAGGATCAAAATTTAAGCGAGCTCTTTTTGGAATTCTCTTCCCTTTTATTCTTAGAAGGAGAAGAGGAGATTCAGGAAGAAGTTCTTTTGAAGGACATAGGTTCTTTCGAACTCGACGAGTTCGTAAATTTTTATCTTTCCGATATGCATCCGAACGATCCGGCTATCGTAAAACGAGGAATTGATTTTTTAAGAAGACTTCATAAGTTTGCGAAAAAAACCTCTCGTATCAACAAAGAACAGATGGAAGACTGGGACGAATTCTTTCAGGGACTCTAATCGGAACATTAGACGTCTTTTATGAGCTTCCAATCCTTCAAACCGAAACGATTCTTTAAAAGCGGACACCTTCAGACCGTTTACAGTACTTTTTTTCCTCCCGAGAATCGCCTCAGAAGTAAGTTTTATTTTGAGGATATCCTCCTGCAACTTTCGGACGATTCGGGAGATGCTCTCTGGTTGGAGCACAATCCTCCGATCGCTCATTATTCTTCTTCAGGTCCGGTTTGGAACGGAATCTATGTAGTGATGATTCACGGAATGGAGGGAACTTCCGACAGTGCGTATCTGGTGAGTCTCGCGCAGAGCGCCTTGCTGAGAGGCTACGGGTGTGTTCGAATGAATCTCAGAAATTGTGGGCGAGGTCAGGGATTTTCCAAGGGAACGTATAACATCGGTCAAACGAAAGACGTTCAAGACGTGATCGATTTCGTTTGGAAGAAGTTATCTCATAGGGTTTTTCTTTCTGGCTTTTCCCTTTCTGCAAGTTTAGTTTTAAAGTATCTCGGAGAAAAAAGAAATCACAAAGTGGAAGCCTTTTCTTCTACAAATCCTCCTTTGGATCTTTTCAAAGGTTGTAAATTTATTGATTCGAGAGAAGCAAGATTTTATAGGGATCGGTTCGTGTCTGGGTTTCGCAAAAAGATCAAAAACAAAGTTATTCAGCTTCCACCCGAACTAGAAAAAAACGCATTTCGAGTAAAAACATTCTTCGAGTTTGACGATCAGGTTACTGCTCCGTTTTTCGGATACAAGGGGGCGGCTGAGTATTATCAAGATTGTTCGAGCATTCGATACATTCCTAACATCCGTCATCCGGGGATTATAATCCATTCCGAAGACGATCCTGTCGTTCCTCCATTCGATTGGGAAACGATTCGTTGGGATAAACTTCCTCAAATCCAAACCATTCTCAGTCCCAAAGGCGGACATGTGGGATTTTTGACGGATCCAACCCCAGAAATTCCGGATGGAAGATGGTTGAATAAAATAATTCTGGATTATTTCGATTCGAAAACGAATTCTGGAAGCTGATTTGAATTCCTCAAAGAAGAATACGCCTACTAAGGAAAAATTGACTAAACCACCCGGAGCTTCTTTTTTTATCGTGGTCGTTTACGAAGATGCGGAAATGTTTTATTCCATCAAAACAAAGACCGAAAAAAAATTTTCCGCAACTTTGTATGAAAGTAACTCAATGCCTGCTTGGAAGGACCCAAACGAGGAACTTTGGAATCAGTCTCCTGGAAGGCACACTAAAATTCTTTCCTTCAAAAGAAGAATTCATAGGGAAGAACTTCCTTCCATTCAGAAAGAATGTCTATCGATTCAAAACGTTGCAATTGAAAAAGATAGGGGCGTTCGTATTTTCCCGGGATATCTTTGCAACCATTCCGTTGTGATCTCAAGTATCCAAGACGATTTCCATAGGATTTATCTATTCAACGGAGTGTATGCCGAAACGGTTTACAACTATCAAAAACAAAAAATGGTCTATCGTGAAACGGCGCCTTCTTTTTTTAAAACGCCGGAAGTTGTCTATTTTTTTACAAGTTTAAGAGAATCCTATGTTCAAAATATCAGTAAAACCTAATATTCTTTCTTTTGCATTTGTATTTTACCTATTGTCTTTTTCGGGAGCCTGTGTTCCCGTGCAGCTGGAAATAACTTCTGTCACTCTTTGTGATCATTTCAATCGTGCTGGGGAGTGCCTCGAACCTGTGGAAAAGGATCATCACTACAAGGTGGAAATTCCTCACATCAAAAAGCCGGATACTTGGGAGAAATTTGCGAACTACCTTTACTTTCATGCGAGAGAAACTCCCGGTTTTCTCATCCGTTTCAATCGAAAGCTGACTCCTTCCGAGTCACGGGCGATCAAGGATTCTTACTACGCGACCATGAGTTTATCCGGGACCGTGGAAAGGATGGAAGGGTTTGAAATGGGGGAAGACTGGATCGGCTCGTTTCAATATTTGGGTTCTATCATTAAGGACAAATTGAAAAAAGAAAACCGTCTCGGTTCTTATCCTTATACAAATATGATCTTTCCCGCGGAAGTGGAATTCAAGTTCGATTCCTCTCTTTTTAAAGGAGGGGAAAAAACAAAGATCAATTTAAGCTATATTGTACTTCCTCCGGAAAAATGATGGAAAAAAATTATCTTTGTTTCTCATTTTGGAAGTTGAAAGTCTATTTAGAAAATAAGAAAAGATCTTTCGTTTACATTGGTTTTTACAAAAAGGGGAGTGTAAAAAAGATAATTCGATAGAAGGGATACCTTCGATTTTATTCCTTGAATTTCCATCTATTAGGCTTTCTTTTGGTATTATCCATGAACTCGGAACCCCATTTCCGTATTATTTCTTCTTTTTTCTCAAGAAGTTATACGTACTTGATGAATCGGATCCTTCTTTGTTTTGTTTTCTGCGTATTGGTGATTCATTGTGCATTGTCAGAACAGCCCAATCTGGGGATTCATGAGTTTCAGGGAATTACTTTGGACGGGACACTGGTTCGGCTTTCCGAAGTCGAAGCGCCTCGGTTGGTCTTAAACGTTTACGGACCGAATTGCGTTCCTTGTATCAAAGAAATTCCCGCTCTCAACTACCTCTATCAGGATATGCAAAAAGATCCTAAGATCCAATTTTATATGGCAGTGGATCCGACTTTATTTTTTGATGAAGCGGAAACGATGTCGCAAGAGGAACTATTGACCAAGGGGATTCCTTTAGTCAAGGAAGAGATTCGTAAATACGGAATCCAAGTTCCCATACTTCTTATGAAAAAACCGTTTCGGGTGAGTAGAACGGATTCTATCGTTACGGGGACTCCTGAAACCCTTCTTTTTAAAACGAAACCTTTCGTACTCTATTACAATTTTATCGGACCGATCAGCGAAGAGGCGAACTTGCAAAGGTTAAGCGTGGATCAAAAAGTCCTTTTTTTCAAAAAGATGGCAGGATCTTCATGAGGAGTTTGATCGTTCGATTTAAGGATTGTGAGGGACCTGGTATTTTACTCGATTCCTTAAAAGAAAGAAATTATAAAATCACCTATCACAACGCATACGATTCGAGGATACAGCCGTTTCCTGACGCGCATTTGGTTTTCGATTTGATCGTTCTTCTCGGAGGACCTCAGTCCGTTACGGATTCGACACTCGTTCATTTTTTCGAGCCTTGGTTAAATTTAATACGTTATGCGGCATCGATGCCTAACCGCAAAGTGATCGGAATTTGCCTCGGTGCGCAAATTATTTCCAAAGCACTCGGTGGGGAAGTTCAACGGGGTGAAAAAGGACCGGAAGTGGGTTTTTACGATGTTCAGGTTCAGGAACCTACTCATCTTGTATTCGACGGAATCACTTCTTTTCCCGCGTTTCATCTTCACGAAGACGTATTTTCGATTCCACAAGGAGCAAAACATCTTTTAAAGAGCGAGATGTATTCCAATCAGATGTTTTCCTTTCAGGATCGAATTTTCGGAATTCAGTGTCATATGGAAGTTACGGCTTCTATGCTCAAGGTGTGGCGAGTGGTACATTCAAATTTTATCCGTTCCGCAGGTTGGGTTCCCGGACCTGAAACAGAGGTTTTGAGGTCTCAAATGGAGAACGTTGGGCGCAGAATTTTCGCAGCGATCCTTGATCTTACACCCGATTCTGTAGTAGATCGATCCGTTCTCATTCCGCAAAGCCCCGACTTCGTTACGGCCGGAAACGAATGATTAAACTTAGCGAAGTTCGGGAATCGCAAGGTTTGGAATGGTACTTTTGCGAATTTCTTTCGGATCGGGTTTAGACTTGATAATCTTAAAAGAAATGATTCAAATGATAGAATATACGGAAAAATGAATATGATTCAGAGCATTCTCCGGGTGATCCTCGGAAGTAAATTCGAACGAGATTTAAAGAAACTCATCCCGATTGTCGGACAGATCAATTTTTTGGAAGAAGAAATGAAAGGGATGAATGATTCTCTGCTTTCTTCTCAAACGCAAAGGTTTCGTGAAAGGATTGCTCGGGGAGAATCTTTGGATTCAATTCTTCCCGAAGCTTTTGCGACGGTGCGGGAAGTTTCCTTGCGCACGATGGGGATGAGACATTTCGACGTTCAAATGATGGGAGGAATCGCTCTTCACAGAGGAAATATCGCCGAAATGAAAACCGGGGAAGGTAAGACTTTGACTTCCACTCTTGCGGTTTATCTCAATTCCCTAGCGGGTAAAGGGGTTCATGTAGTCACCGTAAACGACTATCTCGCAAAGAGGGATGCGAATTGGATGAAGCCGATCTATGACTTCCTCGGTATTTCCGTGGGAGTGATTCAACACGATATGGATCACGAACAAAGAAAGGTCGCTTATTCCGCGGATATTACGTACGGAACCAACAACGAATTCGGTTTCGATTATCTGAGGGACAACATGGTTTCCCACAAGGATCACAAAGTTCAGAGATCCCATTTCTTCGCTATCGTGGACGAGGTCGATTCGATTCTGATCGACGAAGCAAGGACTCCTCTGATCATTTCGGGTTCTTCTGACGAGACCACCGATAAATACGTTCGCATCAATAAGATTATACCTAAATTGATCGCAATTGAAGATTTCGAAGTGGATGAAAAGGCGCGTAACGTTCTTCTTTCCGAAAAGGGAGTTTCCCATGTGGAGGAAATTCTGGGGATCGAAAATCTATACGCTCCGGAAAACGTAGATCTCGTACATCACGTTCACCAGGCTTTGAAAGCGCATAAAATCTTTCAGAAGGACGTGGACTACGTCGTTCAAAACGGAGAGGTTATCATAGTAGACGAATTTACAGGACGTTTGATGGCTGGGAGAAGATATTCCGACGGACTTCACCAAGCACTTGAGGCCAAAGAAAGTGTTACAATTGCAAAAGAGTCTCAGACTCTCGCTTCGATTACGTTCCAGAATTATTTTAGAATGTACGACAAACTTGCCGGTATGACGGGAACCGCCGATACGGAAGCGGAGGAATTTAGGAAAATTTACGATCTGGATGTGATTGTAATTCCGCCTAACGTTTCTATTCAGAGAAAAGATTCTCCCGATCGCGTATATAGAACGGAAAAGGAAAAGTTCGACGCAATTCTTGCCGAAATTCGGGAACTACAATCCAAAAAACAACCGGTTCTCGTAGGAACAATCTCCATTGAAAAGTCGGAGGTTCTTTCTAGAATGCTTTCATCCGCGGGAATTCAGCATAGCGTGTTGAATGCGAAATTTCACGAACGGGAAGCGGAGATCGTCGCCAATGCGGGAAAACCCGGAGCGGTTACAATTGCAACGAATATGGCGGGAAGGGGGACCGATATCGTTCTCGGAGGTGCGCAGCTTTATAAAGAGAATCTTGAAACCTGGAAGGAAGACGACGATCTTGTAAAGCAGTTTAAGGAGTCGATTTTAAAACAGGAATTGGACAATGCAGAGTCACTGATTCAGAAGATGGATTCTTCGGCAAAACAAAAACGTGCATCTGAAATTCTCGGGTCTGTCAGGATCTGGAAAAAAAATCACGAAGACGTTTTGGCCGCGGGCGGTCTTCATATCCTTGGAACTGAGAGGCACGAGGCGAGACGGATTGATAATCAGCTCCGAGGCCGTTCCGGTCGTCAAGGGGACCCTGGTTCCAGTCGTTTTTATTTATCTCTTCAAGACGATCTTATGAGGATTTTCGGATCGGATCGGATCTCCGGTCTTATGAAATGGGCGAATATGCCGGAAGGGCAAGAGATAGAAAGTAAAATGGTGAGTAATGCGATCGCACGCGCTCAGAAGAGAGTGGAAGGGCATAACTTCGATATCCGGAAACATCTTCTCGAATACGACGACGTGATGAATCGTCAGCGAATCGTAATCTACAAAATGAGAAACGAAGTTCTCGAAAATGAGGATATCTCCTCTTTGATTCTGAGTTTTATCGAAGAGGCGGTAGAAAATCAAATTGTTGCCCACTGTGAAGGGAACAATCCTTCTAGTTGGAATCTAGAGTCTCTAAAAGAATGGCTGGAAGGTCTAGAGCTGAACTTAGAAATCAACGAAGAGGATTTCAAAAAAACCAAAAATCCTCAACTCGCTCTTTTTGAAAAAGTGAATGCGGCTGCGAAACAGAAATACGAAGGTAGAGGCGAAAGTATCGGTAAGGATATTTGGAAACTTCTAGAAAGAAATATTTTCTTAGATATCTTGGATCATCGTTGGAAAGAACATCTCTACTCCATGGATCATCTGAGAGAAGGAATCTGGACCGTAGGTTATAGCGAAAGAAATCCTCTCGTGGAATATAAACTTCAAGGTTTTAGAATGTTCGATGTCGCGATCGAGAATCTGAAAAACGAAGTCGTAAACTTTCTTTTCCGTGTAGAAGTATCGGAAAATTCTAAACTACCGGAAGAAAGGCGGGAATATAAAAAAGTAGGGCAAGAAGTTACTGGAGGTTTTCAAGAACTTTCGGGTGGAACTCCCGGCCGCTCTCGTTCCAACGGATCGACAGTAACTGTTACGACCAGCTCCGGAGGAGGAACTGAAAGAAAGACGAGTCGGAGACGGAAACGCTGAAGTTTTACCTTGTTGCATTTATTTTCGTTTGCGGATCGGGAATTCTGAGCTTCTGTACCACTACGCCCCAAAAGGGATCGGCGAAACAGATCTACGCCGATTGTATGGAAACCTTCGAAGATCGGGAAAAGTGTGAGAAACTTGTCCTCAGGCAACTTATAGGTTCTGAAAAAACGGAGGAATCTTCTCAAATCGAAACAAACCGGACCCGAATTTCTGAATCTGTCACTTTGGATCCGGAAATCGAAAAGAATCTTAGATTAAGATCCGAGATCAAAGATACCTTACAGGGACAAAATAGAATCTTTGTGAAGGAATTTTTAGGAAATCCTGATCGGATTCAATTTAGAACCAACAGCATCGAAGCCTTTGTTTATACGAGACCGATCAGTCGTTACAAGCCCGGTGCAAAGCCGGATTTGGAAATTAGGGTTTTAATGCGAAATGGAACGGTAGTGCGTGTGGAGCATGTAGCCCCGTGACTTTTAGAATCTATTTAAAAATAGCTTATCATACTGCGACACTGCCTCCAAGACAAAGTATTAGATTTTCGAGAAGGACTTAATAAATCCCGAAAGTTGGATTGATACTGTCTTTCTAAATATTGAAGATCGAAAAACGTTTGTAAGCCTAAGCCTACTTTAGAATTGTGGGAATTAATGAAGGTTCGTTGGATCCATCGATTGCTGATTCTTGTTCTGACCGCGGTAATCGTATTGCCGTGTGAGGAAGATGGAACCTTTGATCTTGCATTTCTAGACGTTCGAGGTGGAGAAATTCATTTCGCTCTTGCGAAAAAGATTCAAAATCAATCGCATCGTAAAACGCGTTCCGAAATTCAATCCGGTATCGAAGCTAAAGATCTTGCAGTTTGTCTGAGAGGACGTTACGACTTTTTAGATCTCGTATTTTCCGGTTTTTTCGAACTTTCCAAGACCGAAATTCACTTCTTTTCTGGAAAGTTCAACGCACCTAAGACCCATTTTAGCTATTTATTATCTTCTCTCCTTCTGAATTTACCACCTCCGACAGTTTGATTTTTTTCTTCCGGATTACATATTTTCCGGAATTCAAATGTAGATAATTCTTTGGTTGCGAATTGGATTCGTACGCAAAGGAAAAGGGAAAATAAATGCAAACGCGGGGAATTGTACACTGGACCAGCAAACAATCATTCTTGGGAAACCTATGAGAAAGATTTTCATGTTTTTACTTCTTTTATGGATGGTTCCGATTCTGTCGGAAGGTACGACGACCGGGTCCGAACCCGGATTGGGTGTTCCCGAAACGCAGGGCCAATCTGAAAATCCGATCCAACGCGAGATTCCAGAGAATTTACAGGACAAAGAAAGAACTTTGGATTTAAAAACCGCAGAAGAGAAACTCTGGAAAAATAACTTACTTCTTCTTGCTGCGCGCTTTAATATAGATGCGCGTAAAGCGGGAATCGAACAAGCCGGACTTTATGCGAATCCGAATATCTTTATCGATCAGAGTATTTTCGCCGAACCGACGCAGCGTTATTTCGACTTTACCCGTTCGGGTCAAACCGTCGTTCAAATTCAACAGCTGTTTTTACTCGGCGGTAAAATCGGCAAACGTGTCCGAGTCGCGGAACTCAACGCGAGAATGGGAGAACAGGAGTTTTATGATCTCGCGCGCGAACTCGTAACAAAACTCAGAAAGCTCTTCTACGCGATCTACTACTACAGACAGGCGATTTCTTTTTACGATCAAAGTCTGGAAGCGTTGGGAAGAACCGTTACTTCCGCGGAAATGGGTTATAAAAGAAGGGCGATCTTACAGGCGGAAGTGCTTCGTCTGAAAGCGCTTTACTTTTTTCTCAAAAAAGAAAGAGAAGAATTGAATATTCGAATTTTGGAAAAAGAAGCAGACCTGCGGGTTTTGTTAAACGACGATTCTTTCCGAAGCACGGACGTCAAAATCGTTCCGATGATCTTTGAAAATCAGCTCGACAGTCTGGAACCGGGCAAGTTGAAACGAGACGAACTTTTGGAGCTTGCCCGCAACAAAAGACCGGATCTTAAAAAAGCGATTCAGGCACTTCGTTTCGAAGAGGCGAACTTGGAACTGCAGCACGCGAACGCGATCCCCGATCTCGCCTTCGGTCCGATGTACAACAGAGGGGGAACCGCCTTCCAGAACTATTGGGGGATCACCGCTCAGTTGAACATTCCGATCTTCGATAGAAATCAGGGAAACATCAAGGCTTCCGAAAAAGCCATTCTTTCCAGAAAACAGGAACTCAAAAACACATTGTTGGAAGTGGAAAACGACGTAGCCGTTTCGATCGAAACCGCGCGTCTCAAAGACGAACTGTATAAGAAGTTCAGAAACACATATACGAAGGAATATACGGATCTTTCCAAGGACATGATTCTTAGTTACGAAAAACGTTATATTACGATTTTGGAATTTACAGATTTCTTTGAAACCTATCGTTCCAGCGTCGTGGAAATGCTGAAATTGCAGACCGATCGAATGGATGCGATTGAAGGAGTAAATTTCTCCGTGGGTCAGGGAGTTCTCATTCCGAAACTCAACCAACCGGCCGCGGAAGAAAAGTGAGGAAACAGACATGAAGATACATTTTACCAGAAGAACGCTTTTAATCATCGGAGCGGCCGCGCTCATCGCAATCGTTTCCATCGCGATTTTGGCCTTGTCCAATCGAGGCGACAAGAAAAGCAAACTTCCTCCGAGTAAACCGATCGTTTCGGAAAACGGGGAAAAAATTGAATTCAAGGAAAATAGTCCGGGGCTTGAAATCATCAAAACGAAGGAGATCGGAAAGGACGGAGAGTTTATCAATGTGGACGCTCCCGCCCGTTTGATCGCTTCCACTTCTCCCTCTGTGAGCGGAGAAGAAAGAATCATTCTTTTTGAATCTTCAGACCTGAACGATCTTTATGTTGGTTATGTTCACTCTCGAAACAGTTTCGCCCGTTCGATAAAAAATTACGAACGGATCAAGGACATGTTCAAACATAGAGTGGCGACCGAAAAGGATCTGATAGAGGCCGAAACACAACAAAACAACGATCAGGCGGAACTCGCGGAATACGAAGGAAAACTTCGCGCGGTCGGTTTAAACCCGGCGCTTCTCGGAAAATCGGGTTCGCAGAGCGCTTGGATCATCAGCGACGTTCCCGAATCGCAGCTTTCCAAACTGAAAAAAGGAAAGAAGGTTAAGGTTCGATTTTCCTCTTTTCCAAGCGAAGAATGGACCGGAACCGCCGAGGCTCTTGGAGACAACGTAGATCCTATGACGAGAACGGTTAAGGTTCGTATCGTGATTTCCAACACGGGATATAAACTTAAACCGGGAATGTTCGCCAACGTGAAGTTTCCCGAAGACACCGCCGGAGATACGGTCGTCGTTCCTTTCAATGCGATCATAACCGTGGAAGGACAAAATTACGTTTTTGTGGAAGAATCTCCGCACGAGTTTGTCAGACGTGAAGTGACTTTAGGTATTTCTACCATAGATCGGGTAAACGTAATCGAAGGGTTGTCCAAAGGTGACAGAGTTGTCGTTCAAGGTTCGATCCTTTTGAAAGGGTTGAGTTTTGGTTTTTAATATGAATCAATTGAAATTCTTAGTCCTACTTATAGTATTAGGGTTTTTGAATGTTTCGGTTTGGGCGCAGAGCCAGAATCCGAAATACGATTCGAACTCCAAGGACGACCCTTCTCCCGAGTGGGCGTCTGATCCGGATCGAAAAACTCAAATCGGAAAGGAAGAAGAGGGAGGCGACATTCTCAAAGGAAAACCGCTTCCGAAATCGACGAACTTTCTGGTTTACGGCGTGAGTATCGGTTCTCCGGGAAGCATTAACCTCAATCTTGGTTATTATTACAAAGATGTGGTCGTGCGCGTTTCCGGCGGGAAATGGAATTCTCACTGGTGGGGAGGGCAGGTGGATATCGGTTATAGTTTTTGGAAAACTCCCGTGATTGCACATAGTGTTTCCCTTGTATTCGGAAAGTTTCAGGTAGATCCGTTCGAGTCGGAAATCGGCAGAGGTGGGCAGAATTCTTATCCGTCCGGTTCTTCGTTTCCAGGTTATACTCGTAGGGATCCGACCTACGAGGACTTGATCATCCGTTCTTATGTTACGGAGCAGAGTCCGGAATTGGCCTTATATCTCGAACACGAAAGCCGCGACCGGCAAAAGGTTCATTTGAACCAACAGTATGTGGGGCTGACCTACGATTTTTTGCTTGGTAATTTTTTCCTCCAAGTCGGAGGAGGGATCGGCAAAGGGGATTATAAAAATCCTCAGTTGCTCATTCAACTCGGCTATTTGTTTGATACGAGATAATCATTTATGAAAATTCTAAATTTAATCATTGAATCAGCTCTACGGTATCGTTCTTTTACGTTAGCCGCAGCGGTTCTGCTTTTGGCAGTTGGGGTTTGGTCTTGGCTCGATATTAGAAAAGAAGCATATTCGGATATTGCGGATACTCAGGTTCGTCTGGTCGCAAAGTTTCCGGGAAAAGCAACTTTGGAAGTGGAAGAAAGGGTGACGATGCCGATTGAGCGCGTTCTTCATTCCACTCCGAACTTAATCGTAAGAAGATCCAGAACCATCAACGGTCTTGTGGTGTTTCAGTTCGTTTTCGAGGAAGGAACGGACGACTACTTCGCTCGTATGCGTTTAATGGAGAAAGTGCGCGATGCGGTCATCCCGGAGGAAGTGACTCCGACTCTCGCGCCGATGAGTTCTCCCGTGGGCGAGGTGTATCGTTACGTAGTCGAATCGACTACGGGAACTCATACTCCGATGGAACTCAGAACCATCCAAGACTGGATCGTGATTCCGAAGCTGCTTCAGGTGTCTGGAATTGCGGACGTCGTGACGTTTGGAGGTTTGCCAAAACAGTTTCACGTGGTGACTTCTCCCGAAAAACTGATCCGTTATAGCGTGACCGTTTCGGATGTGATCGACGCGATCAAAAGTAATAACTTAAATACGGGTGGTAACTTTCTCTTACAAGGGGAACAATCCCTTCCGATCCGTTCTCTCGGTGCGATTCGTACTCCGGAAGACATTGAGGATATCGTTGTCAAAACCGTGAACGGAGTTCCCGTCTTTGTGAGGGACGTCGGCTCCGTCGAAATCTCGCATCCGATTCCGAGCGGCGTTTTGGGATATACGGTTCAAAACGAACAGGAAGGTTTGATCGATGTCGATTCCGCGGTTCAGGGTTTGATCGCGATGAGAAGATGGGTGGAACCGAACGCCTTCGGGGACAGGGTCCGCGCCAAAGTTCAAGAGATCAACGATCGGTACATGCCGGACGGTACAAGACTTAGAAATACATACGATCGGGGCGATCTCGTAAAATACACTCTGAGAACGGTTGGAACCACCTTACTCGAAGGGATTGCGGTCGTAAGTTTAGTGGTGATCTTTTTTATCGGAAGTTTGCGGGCCTCCATCGTGGTGGTTGCGACGATTCCGTTTGCACTTTTATTTTCGTTTACGATGATGAACGCCTCCGGGATCTCCGCGAGTCTTCTTTCACTCGGAGCGGTGGACTTTGGGATTGTCGTGGACAGTGCGGTGGTGATGGTGGAAAACATCATGCGTCGTTATAAGAATGCGACTCCCGCGGAAAAACAAAAAGGAATCATTAGATTCACATACGACTGCGCGACTGAGGTGGGAACGGAAGTTTTGTTCGCGATTCTCATTATCATTCTTGCATATCTTCCTATCTTCTCTTTTGAAAGAATCGAAGGGCGTCTCTTTAAACCGATGGCGTTTACGTTGTCGTTCGCAATCTTCGGAGCCCTGTTGTTCACGATGACGGTCGTTCCCGTTTTGATGTCTTTCTTTTACAGAAGGTATTTCGAATCGAAGAATCCAGGTCCGATCGAATGGCATAACCCCATTTACGAATGGGTGGAAAGAAAATACGAAAAGGTCGTACACTTTCTGGTCAATCGTTCGAAACGAGTCGTGACGATCGCGTTCACGGGAGTTACTGGGCTTTTGATCGTGGGGATGATGTCTCTTGGAACGGAGTTTCTTCCTTCTCTCGACGAAGGCGGATTTACTATGCGTTTGTATTTTCCTGTGGGGATTTCCCTCCCCGAAGCGAAGAAGTTCATACCTAAGATCCGAGGGATGATCTACAAAAACGAACAAGTCAATATGATTCTTTCCCAATACGGAAGGAACGACGACGGAACGGATCCGCTTCCTCCGAATCGTTTGGAAATCTATGTCGGTTTAAAAGATTATAAAAACTGGCACGAGAAGATTACCAAAGAACAACTTCTGATCCGAATGCGGAACGATCTTGAGGAAGGATTGCCCGGTGTGAAGGTGAGTTTTTCTCAGCCGATTATGGACAACCTTTCCGAGGCAATTATGGGAACGATCGCCGATCTTGCGGTTTTCGTATCGGGACAGGACTTGACGGAGATGCGTCATATCTCGCAGCAGATTCTGGATATCGTTTCCAAAATGAAAGGAGCGAGCGAATATGGAATCGAACAGGAAGGTCCGGCTCCGCAGCTCGTGATCCGTTTGAAACGTGCGGTGGCCGCGCGTTACGGAATCAATATCAGCGATATTCAAAACGTAATCGAAGCCGCGGTCGGTATGGAACCGATCAGTTATTTGTACGAAGGTCCTATGGATACTCCTCCGAAAGAAAGAGCGTTGTTTGGAATCGCGGTTCGTTTTGCGAAAGACTATCGTCAATCTGCAAGAGAGATCGCGAACATTCCGATCATATCTCCCAAGGGGGAAAGGATTCCTCTTTCGGAATTGGCGGATATCACTCAAGAGGATTCTCCTACAATGATCTTTAGGCAGGACGGAAAGAGAACGATTACGGTTCGTTTGAACGTGCGCGGAAGAGATCAAGGCGGTTTTGTTTCCGAACTCCAGGAAAGAGTAAAGAAAGAAGTGAAGATCCCGGAAGGATTTGAAGTTCGCTACGGGGGACAATATGAAAATCTCGCGCGCGTTGGAAAACAACTTGCGATCGTGATTCCTGTAACGATCGGGATCATTTTCGGACTTCTGTTTATGCTGTATCGCGATCTCAAATCCGTGATCGTCGCGCTTTCTTGTATTCCTCTTTCTCTTTTGGGAGGAATTTATGCGTTACTTGCTCGAGGATATTATTTCAACGTTTCCGCCGGTGTAGGTTTTATTTCCCTTTTTGGAATCGCAACGATGGCGGGAATTCTGTTTGTCTCGAAGGCGAATCACCTGCGGCACGACGATATCATGATGTCGGTCAGAGAATCCGCGATTCTTTCTGCGGTCACTCAGCTTCGGCCTCGATTGATGACAATGTTACTTGCATTGTTGGGACTAATTCCCGCGACGATGGCATCGGGTGTGGGTTCCGACGTGCAGAGACCTCTTGCGACGGTTATGGTAGGAGGTTTGGCTTCGGCGTTGTTATTGGTTTTAACCGTGATGCCGAGTCTTTATATTCTCATCATGGGAACCGCGGAGGATCTGAAAAAAGGTTCGCATTTCACTTCCAAGGGCTTAAGCAGCGGAGATTATACTTCACCTCATCTGGAGTCTGAAATTTATTCCACGATTGACTACGACGATGAGCCCGAAATTTCGGTCGGCAACGGGAAGAACGGAAAGAAACAAAAGTCTGTCAAAATAAAAAAAACGAAGAAGAATCGGGCTTAGACCTTCTTACAAGTCGTCGCCGTGTTCGGATGAATTTCGGACCGAGCGGCGATTTTCATAAGGTTTAAAATTCTCGCCTAATGTTTCCGTTTCGATTTGCCTTTGCCCGGTAAACTCTTAAAAACTTTTTAGGAGCCGTGCGGGTTTCGAATAAAAATTACTTGTGGTCTCAGTAGAATCCATAATTTTTCTGAAACATCAAATAGTTTGAATGAATAATATTCAAAGAACGAAGAAAATTTCCGCCAGTGAAATTTTCTCTTGAGAAATTCGCTTGTTCGACAAATTAACCCTATTAACGATTTGGTGACGGATATTATTGGGCATTTTGTTTTTGAAACCGATAAGATTTTTCTTGGTCTCCTTCCATAAGTTCTATATACAAGTATGATCGTTTCGGATTTTCAGTTCCGATTGGATTGTTTTTGGATCTCATTTCCAAGGTATGGTCGGGCTTAGACCTTCTTACAAGTCGTCGCCGTGTTCAGATGAATTTCGGACCGAGCGGCGATTTTCATAAGGTTTTTAGGCCGCTTCGTCGAAAATAAGAAATGAAATTATGACACGTAGTTTACTCGAAGGTGCTCTACGGTTTCGACTTGCCACATTGATCGCGGCCGCCGCAACGGTGGTTTTCGGAATTTGGGCTTGGATCGATATTCGAAAAGAAGCCTATTCCGACATTGCGGATACTCAGGTTCGATTGATCGCTAAGTTTCCGGGAAAAGCCGCAGTCGAGGTGGAAGAAAGGGTTACGATTCCCATCGAACGGGTTTTGAACGCGATCCCGAAAGTTGCGGTGAGAAGATCGAGAACGATCAACGGTCTGGTCGTTTTCCAATTCGTGTTTGAGGATGGAACGGACGATTATTTTGCGAGAACTCGTCTTTTAGAACGAGTTCGGGACGCGGACATTCCAGCGGAAATTCAGCCGACGCTCGGACCGATGAGTTCTCCCGTTGGTGAAATTTTCCGGTATGTCGTGGAAACAAAGGCAAATCATACGCCGATGGAATTGCGAACCATCCAGGATTGGGTCATTATGCCCAAGATGCTCGGGATTCCGGGAATTGCGGACGTGGTCACGTTCGGAGGGCTTCCGAAACAATACCACATAGTGACGACGCCGGATAAATTGATTCGATATAAACTCACGATCGACGACGTGATCAAAGCGATTCAACAAAACAACCTGAATACGGGAGGAAACCTTCTCTTACAGGGGGAACAAGGATTTCCGATCCGTTCCTTGGGAGCGATTCGCGATCCGAAACATATCGAGAACATCGTCGTCAAAACGGTAAACGGGGTTCCCGTTTTTATCCGCGATTTAGGAACGGTGGAAGTTTCCCATCCGATTCCGAGCGGAGTGTTAGGTTATACGATCCAAAACGATCAGGAAGGATTGATCGATGTGGATTCTTCCGTACAAGGTTTGGTCGCGATTCGCCGTTGGGGCGATCCGAACGTCATGGGAGATCGGATCCGGGCCAAAGTAAAAGAGATCAACGAGAATTATCTGCCGGACGGAGTTCAGATGAGAACCACTTACGATAGAACCGATCTCGTAAATTACACATTACGTACCATCGGTAAAACTCTCGTGGAAGGGGTCGTCGTAGTCAGTTTGGTGTTGATCTTTTTTATTGGAAGCGTAAAGGCTTCTATGGTGGTAGTCGCTACGATTCCGTTCGCGATGTTGTTCGCATTTTTACTCATGGATATCACCGGAATTCCGGCCAGTTTATTGTCATTAGGCGCCATCGACTTCGGGATCATCGTGGACGGGGCCGTCGTGATGGTCGAAAATATCATGCGTCGTTATCGGGACGCTTCTCCAATCGATAAGAAGAAGGGGATCATTCGGTTTACGGTGGATTCCGCTTCGGAAGTCGGAACGGAGATTATCTTCTCCATCCTAATCATTGTGCTTGCGTATCTTCCGATCTTTTCTTTTGAAAGAATCGAAGGAAGATTGTTTAAGCCGATGGCGTTTACGATTTCCTTTGCGATCATGGGTGCGTTGATCTTTTCGATGACTGCGATTCCCGTGATGATGTCCTACATCTATCGGAATTATTTCGAGTCGCCGAATCCGGGACCGATCGAATGGCACAACCCGTTTTACGAATGGTTGGAAAAGAAATACGAAAGACTGATCGAGTGGCTCGTGGAACGATCCAAACGGGTTGTTACGGTTTGTTTTTCCGTGGTGGGAACCTTACTCGTGATAGGCGGGCTTTCTCTCGGAACCGAGTTTCTCCCGGAAATGGACGAGGGCGGATTCAACCTGAGAATTTTCTTTCCGGTTGGAATCTCTCTTCCCGAATCGAAAAAATTCATTCCGAAAATTCGACAAATCATCTATAAGAACGAACAAGTCAACGTGGTTCTTTCTCAGTTGGGAAGGAATGACGACGGAACCGATCCGCTTCCTCCGAACCGTTTGGAAGTTCTTGTCGGTTTAAAAGATTACGACGACTGGAAGGAAAAGATCACAAAAACCGAACTTCTTCTCCGAATGAGGAACGATTTGGAAGCAGGGCTTCCGGGCGCTCGGGTGAGTTTTTCCCAGCCGATCATGGATAATCTTTCCGAAGCGATCATGGGAACGATTGCCGACTTGGCGGTGTTCGTTTCCGGAAACGACCTCAAGGTGATGCGTCAGATCTCGACTGAAATTCTAGATATCGTAAAAGAAATGAAAGGGGCCAGCGAGTTCGGGATCGAACAGGAAGCGGATAGCCCTCAACTTACGGTTCGTATCGATCGGGAAGCCGCGGCGCGTTTCGGGATCAACGTAAGCGATATTCAACAGATGGTGGAAGCGGCGATCGGAATGCAGAGGATCGATACTTTGTATGAAGGTCCTTCCGATATTCCTCCGAAAACCCCGGCACGATTCGGAATCGTGGTGCGCTTTTCCAAAGACTACCGCACATCTCAGAGAGCGATCGAGAATATGCCGATCATTTCTCCGAAGGGAGAAAGAATTCCGTTGTCGGAATTGGCGAAGGTCACTCTCGAAGACGGACCGACGATGATCTTTCGTCAGGAAGGAAGAAGAACCGTGACGGTTCGTACCAATATCCGAGGACGGGATCAGGGAGGTTTCGTTGCGGAACTTCGCAAGCTCGTTCAAAAAAAAGTGAAACTTCCGGAAGGTTATGAAATCCGCTACGGGGGACAATACGAAAACCTCGCGCGGGTCGGAACCCGTCTTATGATGGTGATTCCTCTTACGATCGCGATCATCTTCGGAGTATTGTATCTACTTTATAAAAATCTAAAGTATGTATATGTCGCTCTTGCGTGTATTCCTCTTTCTCTTGTGGGTGGAATTTATGCGCTTTTGATGCGGGGATATTATTTCAATGTTTCCGGCGGAGTCGGATTTATTTCGTTATTCGGAATCGCGACGATGGCGGGGGTTCTTTTTGTCTCCCGTACAAATCACTTACTGCATGAGGATGACGAGATCAGCGTGAAAGAGGCGGTCAAAAAGGCCGCCGTGATTCAGCTTCGGCCGATGTTGATGACGATGCTTTTGGCCTTGCTTGGTTTGATTCCCGCCACCTTGGCTTCCGGAGTCGGCTCGGACGTTCAACGACCGCTTGCAACCGTAATCGTTGGAGGACTTTTTTCCGCTCTCTTGTTGGTCCTTACGGTTCTTCCGTCTTTGTATCTGATTTTAGTGGGAGAGAGGGAGTACGTTCCTAAAAAACAAAAGGATTTAGAACCGTATTCTTATCTGGATCAGTATCCACTGGAGGAATATGAAAGTGAGGAACTTGATCTAACAACGAAAAAGACTATTTCAAAGGAAGAAAAGAAACAAAAATCTTCCGGTTCCGTTTCAAAGAGAAAGAAGAAAAAATAAAGTATATGAAGATAACGTAGATTTAGAATTTAGGACGCTTTTTTTTGCGTTTACTGCTAGCCGCCTTTAGAGTTTTGGATCTTTTCTCGGAACCTTCCGGTTTTTCATCGAATTGAAAGTAAAATTCGAAGGATTTGCCGAAAATTTTATAGATTCTCCAGAATTCGATAACGTCGAGCCGTCTTTCGCCGGATTCGATTTTGGAGATATAAGATTGAGGTTCACCCAAACGATCTGCAACCTCAAGTTGGGTGAGGTCTGCGTTTTTTCTGGCGGCGATTAGATTTTTACAAAAAATCTTCGCTTCTCGTGAATGTAGGGACTTAAACAAAACGCAGTAATTCTACATCCCGGAATGGAATATACCAAAATGGGATATTTTCATGACAAACATACGGTTATATGCCGATTAATTTTCTTTGAAACTTTTAAGATTATAGTATGGCGAAATTGTAAACTTATAGGATGAATTTCAATTTACTAAAGCGAAAAGCAATTTGTAATTCGGTTTAAAAAATCAATCCTTCCGAAAGTTCAAGTTTTTGCTTTCCGTATAAAATTCAATTCGAATTTAAAAGAAACGTAGGTTGATTTTTAAAATCCGGTAACAAATAGTATTTGTTCTTTGTCTTCGAAAAATACGGGAACTCTTCGTTTTTAAAGAGATCAGAGAATGTAAGCTTTGCGCAAGTCTATAAATGAAAGGAAAATTTCAATCTACACCGAAAAAAAATTAGGCATTTACATTCTAACTATGTGTTATTTAGCCTGGATATAGAGTATCTTGAATTTGATGTAAGAAAGTTTGGGCAAATTGTCGCAAATTTCATAATTGAAACGCTTTGGTAAAAAGCGTTAGGTGAAAACTCTTAGTGAAGCTAAGAACTCGTCTTAAAACCTTAGGAGTCTTCCCGCCACCTCTCTTTGCGATCTGTAGGGGCAAATACTGCTTTAGTTTTCCTAGCTAAACGCTCCGGTGTCGCTCTATTTTTCAACTAACGTTGAAAGACAAATTTTAAACGCTCCGGTGTTGCTCTATTTTTCAACTAACGTTGAAAGACAAATTTTAAACGCTCCGGTGTTGCTCTATTTTTCAACTAACGTTGAAAGACAAATTTTAAACGCTCCGGTGTTGCTCTATTTTTCAACTAACGTTGAAAGACAAATTTTAAACGCTCCGGTGTTGCTCTATTTTTCAACTAACGTTGAAAGACAAATTTTAAACGCTCCGGTGTTGCTCTATTTTTCAACTAACGTTGAAAGACAAATTTTAAACGCTCCGGTGTTGCTCTATTTTTCAACTAACGTTGAAAGACAAATTTTAAACGCTCCGGTGTCGCTCTATTTTTCAACTAACGTTGAAAGACAAATTTTAAACGCTCCGCGTAAATTTGTCTAACTCGCTCACTATGGATCGCTCGTTATGTTCTTTTTAATAAGTGCGCCGTAATCGTTTGTCCGATTAAATTCAGGATTTGAACGCTTAGAAAACTGATCATCAAAATCTCTTTTTCCAAATCCAGAACTTGAAAGGAATTTTTCCACCAGCGGAACAAGATGAACACATAAAGTAAAACTACGAATAAAATCATTCTCGCCGAATACCAGAAAAGAAGATCCTCGGATAAGAGATTCAATTTGGAATAAAAACTTAGCTCGGGTGTTTTACGAGCCGCAAGAAATAAGCCGATTGCCCAGATAGTCTGTCCGAACGTAGCTATCAGCAGAAAAACCGTGAGAGAATGGATACCGAAAATGTGAAAAGGGCCGATTGCAACGATTCCCGTAAAATAACCCAAGATTGTAAACGCCCAGCCGATCCAGAAAAGCATAAAGCCAGTATAATAAAAAAGCTGTTGGGAATGAATGAGAATTTGTAGAAGATGTCTCATCCCGTCTCTCCAAGTTTTCAAATGAGGAACTCTTCCTTCCACGTCCGGATACAAACTAATCGGCACATGGGAAAGTTTGACTCCACTTCGAAGCGCTTTCACGAGCATCTCGGATGCAAACTCCATACCGGTACTTTCAACCTCCCATTCCAGATATTTTTTTTTCAGAAAACACCGAAAGCCAGAATTTGCATCTTTGACACGATTTCCTTTTTTGGAATATAATAAATTGATAATCCAATTGATCACCGGAGTTCCCAGATAACGATGTAGGAGTGGCATCGCTCCTTTGTGAATCGATCCATCCAGACGGGAACCGATTACGAACTCCGCACCTTTTTCCATCTCCGAAAGAAGCGCAGGAGATTCCAGAAAATCGTAAGTATCGTCTGCGTCCGCAAACAGAATGATTTCCCCACTTGCATTTGTGATTCCGAAATTGAGCGCTGCCCCGTATCCTCTTTCTTTGCAATGAACGACTTTTGCGCCGTATTTCTTAGCGATTGATACGGATCTATCTTCGCTTCCGTTATCGGAGACGAGAATTTCCACGTTGTATTGTTTTAATTCCTTTTTAAGCCGAACAAGTTTTTCCAAAACAAGAGGGAGAGTTTTTTCCTCATTCAAACAAGGGATTACATAAGTGACATTTTTTTTCTTCATAGTTTTAGATTTAGAAAATTACCTTTTACGGATGGTGATGACTCTCATTCCGTAGAACAATTGATCTTTTCGATCGAATATTTCCTGTGTGAATAGCGAATTTATATCTTCCGAGTTCAAATATTTCCAAGAAGTTTCCAAAATCACTAGATCCTTTCTTGTTGGATCGTGAACAAAAAGATCAATCTCTTTCTTTGTATAAATTTTTGGGATTACCCCTTCAATTTTTGCCGTTTTTAAAAAATACTCCATGTTGTACACATGAGAAGAACAAAGAAGAGTAAACTCCCGGGGACGATCCTGAATCATAGAGATAATGTATTGAGAACTCTCCCTCCATTGTTCCTTAAAAGGTTTGTAGTAAGACCGAGTAAAATAATAAAGGGAAACAATAGAAATCAGAATTAGGATCGATTCGAGTCTTCTTCCTTTGTAGATCGGAAACAGAGAAAAACCGGTGACGATCAGAAAATACAAAGTAGGGGCGGTGACTAAAAGATTTCTAGCGGTAATTAAAGGTTGAATCAGGGAAAGAATTCCAAGGACAACAGAAAAAACTAGAAAGACAATTCCAAATAAAATCACGGATTTTTTATGGTTCGGTTCCAAAAGAACGACTTTCGTTTGGTTTTTCGGAAAATAAAAGGAAACGAAACCTGCGAGTAAGGCTAAAGAAGCCACAATTCCAGGAATAAACTTTTTTAGAATTCCGGAATGAAAAATCAGATCGAAAAAAACGAGAAACGCGGTTAAACCCGCCTCCGGAATCCACGAAGCGATTCCGATCTTATCCGAATTGAACAATAGATAAAGAACCGGAGTAAATAAAATTCCGAATAAGATCCCGAATAAGAATTCTACTTTGGGAAATTTTTTTGTAAAAATCCACTTCGTTATAAAAATTCCAAGAAAAACGGAGGCAGACCAGACGAATCCGAAAAAATGAGTATAGGATGCTAATAAAGAAATTCCTAATAAACTCCAGTATGTACGGAGATCTTCTTCCTTTTGGTTTTCGTAGACGGATTTTAGAATAACCGCAAGTTGGATCGTGCTAAACAAAACCAAAAGACTATAAGACCTGAGTTCCTGTGAATAATAAATGAGCCCCGTGGATAAACTTAGGAAAACCACGACGGAAATTTTGATTCTTCCATTTAAGTTACGCGGTGAAAGAACATAAAACGAGAGCGGAACGAGTACACCCGCGATCGCACTGAGCAATCTTCCGACAAAAACCGTAGGTTGAAAGAGTTGAAACCAGAAATACAAGAGTGTTTGGTACAACGGAGGATGCGGATCGTTCTTCATCCAATCCCAAAGATTGTTGAGCGAAGTTTCGGAAGAGGCTCGAATTGAAAAAAGTTCGTCTTCCCAGGGGCTTTGTAGATCTAAACGAAAGAATCGAAAGAATGCACCTAATCCCAACAGGAATAGAAAGACCTTCAGATCTTTATTCCTTTTGATTTCTACTAAAAGTGTATTCAATCGATTCATAGATCACCAGATTCCCATGATTCTTCTGTAGAGATCGGTTTCCAAAATTCCTTTCGGATCAAATTTCCTCTTCAAAGAATGAAACGTCTCTAAGCTTTTTTTCGAAAATGCTCTTTGAACGGTTTCCGGTCTGAGAGTGCTGTCTTTTGCGAAATAAAATTTTCCTCCGAACTTTAACACGATTTCGTCTAACTCTCCCGCGAGTTCCCAAAGTTTTTTTCTATTTCTGAAAGTCACTGGAAAATCCATAGCCATCGAATAACCGTCCAATGAGTGTGTGAGAAGAAAAGGATCAGGTTTATGTTTTTTGAATACAGCGAGCCAGGTAACGATTCCTCGCTTCTGGCAGATCTTTAGAATTTCGCAAAAAGCGTCTACGGCATTCTCTTTGGGAATAAAACTCTGGTATTGAATCATGGAACCGGGCTTATACATAAACTTCCAGTTTGGAACGTAATCCAATAAGAACGCGTATTCCGCGTGACCTTGAAAATACGGCTTGTTGTTCGTCAAATAACCGGAAACGAATTTCGCAAAATTGACGAGCCTCATTCCCAAGCTATTAGCAAAAGGAATCATGAACAACCACATCCAAGACTTAGGGATAATTCCGAGAAATGTACTTGGTAAATTCTGTTTTTCTAATTTACAATTTTCAGGAAAATCCGGATCTTCCCCTTTCTTCAGATGTACCGCTTTATGGATTTGTCCTCTTCCCAAGGAATTTCCAGATGCAAATGCATCGACCCAACCTACGAGATAATCCGCGCTTTTATATTCCCTTTCGAAGTAGTCGAACATATCCTGCAGATTTTTGCTGACCACGGGCCATACCTTCATTTTTCCCGCGTAGATAGTTTTCAGTTGGATCGTTACGTTCAAAAAAACTCCGAGCATTCCAAAGCCAGAGATTGCGGCAAAAAAAAGTTCCTGATTTTTTTTACGGGAACAGACGAGGACCTTTCCATTCGGAGTCATAAATGTAAATTCAAGGACGTGATCGCCGATCGAACCCACCGCAAAGTTATTTTTTCCATGGATGTTCATAGATAAGGCGCCACCTAAAGTAGGAAACATCGTTCCACTTACGACTGGAGGCCAGTAACCTTTTTCGATTCCAAATTCCCAAAGTTGTTTGATCGTAACTCCGGATTCCGCTCTGACGATTCCTGTCTTTGAGTTGAATTCCAAAATTCGGTTGTACTTGGAGATATCAATTACCACGCCCTTTGTATTTGTGGCTGCGTCTCCGTAACTGCAACCTCCTCCCCGAAATGTCAATTTTAGTCCTTTATTGTTCGCATAGGAGAAAAGATCTCTAAAGTCTTCTTCCTTTTCCGGAAAGAAGACAGGTGAAAGCGAATAATGATTCATTCCCCAAGTTTCCACTTTGCTTGGAGACGGAAGGGTTATTTCAATCGGAGACTTTTTTACTTTTGCCGCTTTCGAAGTTTTTGCGGAGGTTTTCTTTTTCGGGGAAGCTTTGGATGCCCTTGCCATATATTACCTTTGATCGATTTAGGTTCGTTCAAATAGAAAGACGTTTAAAAAGAAAAGATGGAATCAAACGGATGATCAAGCCCACGAGTCCCCAGCGGGCCGGAACATAGACACATTCTTTACCAGAGTCGGCCGCCTTGACTATGATGGTCGCCGCTTCTTTCGCGGAGATAAGCCAGAAAAGACCTTTCATACCTCGGGTCATGGCGGTATCGATAAAGCCGGGTTTTACAGTGAGAACTTGAACACCTAACGTCGAAAGACGATTTCGAAGAGCTTCGAGATACGTGTTCATTCCCGCTTTGGAAGTATTATAAACGGGATTACCTCTTCTTCCACGATCTCCTGCGATAGAAGAGATTCCAATGATCTTTCCACTTTTTTGTTTTTGAAAAAGGGCTGCCGCGGGATTGAGCCATGCCACACAACCCAGAAGATTTGTATTTAACATGGCAATGTCTTTTTCAACATCGAACTCATCCGGCTTAATGTCGTACATAATTCCGGAAGCATAATAAATCTCGTCGATACCTTTCATGGATTTGATCGCTTTTTGAAACGCGGAGTCGACCTGATCAAAGTTGGCGACGTCTTGTTTGATAACAAATGCGTTTGTTTTACCGGGCGAGTTAAACGAAGCCGCGATCGCTTTCAATTCCTTATCACGACGGGCTACAAGAGTGACCGTATGTCCTTGCTCCAAGAGGAGAATCGCTAATTCTTTTCCGATACCGCTAGATGCACCGACGACGACGATTTTTTTTGCCATATTCATCCGTTCTATGGAAAGAAACGGAACTGACAAGTATGATTTAAAGGAAGATAGAATGAACTTATCCCAAACCTTGTCATTTATCTCACCTTGAGACTGAAAACAGGAAGCTGATTTTGAGACGATTTACCAGGAAAAGTCAGCGTATTTTTTTTGGAATTCCTCGAAGCGGATCCAATCATTCGTATCAAACTCTCGAATCTCCGAAGGAGCCCAATACTTTTTATAGTCCATATCCGGATGTCCCGGAAGAAAATAACCGAGATGATAGTATTTCATTCCCAGTTCTTTTGCGTAAAGGATGGAATAAAGAATTGCAAAACTTCCAAGGCTACGATCTGGATAATCTGGATCGTAGACTGAATATACTGCGGAAAGAGAATCAGATGCGGAGTCTAGGATCATAAAACCGAGAATTTTTTCATCTAAGCTAAGAGTCATCTCTAAAGAATTTTCCGAATACCCGAAAAGATTCCAACGCATTCCTTCCAGAAGTTCCTGATCCGATTCTCCGATTACAAAACTTTGGTAACGAGATCTTTGATAACGTAGGTAGAGAATTTCTTTCTCTGCGGTCAAATCGGGAGATCCGAAACGAACCACAAGGTCTGAATTCTTTTTTAAAAGTCTCTTCCGATTTCGACTGGGAACAAATTGATTTAAAGGAACCCGATAACTCAGACATTCGCGACAATTATTACAAGAAGTTCGATAAAGAATGTTTCCGGTTCTTCGAAAACCGGAATCGAAAAAAAACTGCAAGTTATTCTTTTCAATCTTTCCTTGAAATGGAAGATATTGAATTTGGCTCAAGCGATCCGGGTAGTAAGAACAGCTCCTCTCCGGACTGATTGGAAGAGAATTTACAAAGTTTTGGAGTTCATGCCGGAGCATCTAAGGAGATGATGACAAACCGTGTCGGACTCGTAAAGTTTTTTAGGGAAAACTCGACGAAAGAGATGGTTGTTTTCAGTATGGCTTTTAATACGAATTACGTACAAGATTCGGAATTTTCAGATGCATAACCTCTTTACGAACTTTGAAGTAAAAAAACGTGGCCTTCGTGTCGCCTTATTTTTTACGATCGTCAGTCTGATTTGTTTTTTGATCGAAAACACAATTCTCCAATTTATTCTTCTCGGGCTCGGATTGATTTCTTTCGTATTCACTCTGGTTCAACCGGAGGCTTTTTATTCTTTTACGAACTGCGCTTTGGAATTTGTCTTGGTCTTCCTAAGTGGAATCGTAAAAGTCGGCTTATTACTTATCTATCTGATCATCTTTAAGCCGATTCGGTTTGTGATCGACCTTTTTCCCGGGAAAAAAAAATCGTGATCTCCATTTTTTGCGATGGGGCATCCAAGGGAAATCCGGGACCTTCCTCGATTGGAATTGTGGCATATAAAGACGACAAGGAAGAATTCAGAATCTCTGAACGTATCGGAGAAACCACAAACAACGTGGCGGAATGGGCTTCTCTCAAAAAGGGTTTGGAGGAGTGTATTCGAAGGAAGTTCGATACCATTCATGTGTATATGGACTCGGAGCTTGTGGTCAGGCAGGTCAGCGGAAAGTATAAGGTAAAACATCCTAATCTTCTGGAATATAAAAAGGAAGTGGACAAACTCGTATCTTCCTTACAGAATTTTCAAATTACCCATGTCCCTCGTGAAAAAAATTCGGTCGCAGATAAGCTCGCAAACGAAGCCTTTCAGAAATAAGAGCCAGTTATTTTCTCTTTTGTGGAGAATTCCGTTCTACGTCTTTTTGTTTTATACGATGTTGGATTGCGGCCGATCTTTGAAGGACAAACTGATCGTTCTTCAAAAAGAAGAAAAATTTGAAGAAATGCTTCTACTTTGTCTTTCTGAAAAGGAAACGCAAGACACAAAAGAACTGTGTAATCTCGCTATGGAAAAGACGGAGGCGGGAATTGATAGAATCCTTTCCGAAAAAGTGGAACTCCCTTACAGTCAAATTACGGTGGATCCGGAATGGAAAAAGAAAATCGATATCATTCTTGAAAATAACCGAACTCTCAAAAATCGATACGGGAATCTCTGGAAGAAAATGATTCAAAATGACTAACGTGGATCCGCACGAATTGATCAAAAAAATTCCCGAAAGTTTTCGAGAGGATATAATTCGGATAACGCAAACCATCCGCAAGGAAGGTGGAGAATGTTATCTGATCGGTGGATCCGTACGGGATTTGTTGCTTTCAAAAATACCGGACGAATTCGATTTGACTACTTCTCTGCTGCCCGGCAAAATTCTTACCTTATTCAAAAGAACGGTCCCTACGGGGATCAAACACGGTACGGTTACCGTTCTGATAGAAGATCGTTCTTACGAGATCACAACCTTCCGAAAGGATGTGGACTATATAGACGGAAGAAGACCGGAAGCCGTTGAATTCGGAGTTTCGTTAAGTGAGGATTTAAAACGAAGGGATTTTACCATGAACGCTTTGGCGTTAGAGTTGGAAACGAAACGTTTGATCGACGAGCACTCGGGGCTTGAGGACATTCAAAACAGGATCATTCGAACGATCGGAGATCCGATCGAGAGATTTACCGAAGACGGTCTTCGCCCAATCCGCGCGATTCGTTTTGTAAGTAGTCTCGATTTCACTCTGGAGTCGGAAACCACAAAGGCGATTGTTCGGTGTAGAAACGTAACCGCAAAGGTTTCTAAAGAAAGGGTTCACGATGAACTAAATAAAATCCTCAAAAGCAAAAATCCGGTTCCTTCCTTGAAGTTATTCAAAGAGTTTCAAATCCTGGAATTATTTACAAGTCTCAAATTGTACCCAACAGAAAATACGAATGTAGAAAAAAAAATCCAGGAAGTTCCTATACTCCCTTTGAGTCTTAGGCTTTCTTTTTTACATGCTTGGTTATTCGGAAGTTTTCAAGATAGAAATTTGGCAAAACAATTTATGAAGGATCTCCGATATTCCAATCAAAACACGAAGGATTCCCTATTTTTCTCAGATATGCTTTCTATGATGTTAAACCGGAAAGATGACGCATCTTTGACCGATGCGGAAGTTCGAAAGTTTGTTTTGCATCCGATTTGTGTGTATGGAGGAAGAAAAAATCTAAAAGTTTTGACAGAACATATTCTTAATCTTGCATATACTTACGAACCCATTCTCAAGGATGTTTTCGACTTTCGGAAAATTCTGGATCTGACCGAACGAACTCAAGCTCTTGTTGTGACTGAGTTGGCTCTTCGGGGAGAGGATGTCCTTAAGGCTTGTCCGAATCTTCCTCCTAAAGAAATAGGATTTGTCCTTGAGAGACTCCTGTTTCATGTTCTGGAAAATCCGGACGAAAACCGAAAGGATTTCCTTTTTCCTCTTCTTTCCAAGTAACTCGTCCACTATTTCCTGCATTCGAATCGGATGAGAGTTCTTTCAGTAGACATACTCGATTGTCGTTTTTAAGAATGGCCCGATTCTTTTAATCTGGGAACTTGAGACAAGAAGGACTTCTAAAGTCTAAAAATTTCCAATTGCGTTCTAAAGTCCTATAAAAATCAAAAACTCTACAAAAATTGAATTAATTTTTGTATAAAAATTAAGCATAAAATTTAAAAAATAAATATAATGGAATTTATTTTCTATTTTATGGGCATTGAATGCATTTGAATGATTAAAATACGCCTGTTTTTTGGTCAAGTGCTCGGTTTTGAGCATTGGCATGCATTTTGCATGATAGAGAAGCATAGGAGATTTAGAAGAATGATGAGAATAAAAACAATAAACCTTATTGGTTCTGTTCTCTGCCTCCTGGTTTTTTCTCAGGTCTTTGCTCAGGCTGGAAAAAAATCAGGAGCAGATGCTTCAGTCGTTCCGGCGCCTGCTTCCCAGACGATGGAACAGGAAGATAAGAAATGGTATGATCAAGTTGAATTTTCCGGGTTCGCTGATGTATATTACATGTATAACCTCAATCCGAAACAAGGAGGAGACATTGATGCGACCCGTGCTTTTGAAACAAGCAACAAGAACTTTGCGGTCAACGCGGTAGCGCTTACGATCCAAAAAGCCGCTGAAAAAAGTTCTCCTTGGGGTTTTAGGATCGACCTCCAAAACGGTCAGAACAACGCATTTCAAGAAGCTCCTTATTCCCAAAGTAATAGCATTTACAATTACAACATGCTCAAACAGGCGTATTTAAGTTTGTATTTCCCCGTTTTAAAAGGAATGACCTTAGACGCCGGTAAGATGGCCACGCATATTGGTTACGAGGTTCTTGAATCTATGAGCAATCCGAATTACTCGATAGGCGCAATCTTCCAGAATACGATTCCCTTTATTCATACCGGTGTTCGTCTGACCACTCAGTTCACAGAGAAATGGGCAGGAACCTTTTATCTCTACAACAGTGGTGGTGGTACCGGTTATAATTCTCCTGCAACTACGACCACCGCTCCGTTGAATGTGATTACGGATCCGGCTTACAGCGGTAATGCGGCGGGAAAAAGCTACTTTGTGGAAGGTCAGACCGAAAGAAAGGCGATCGGAACTCAGGTTAAAGGTCAGTTGATTGAAGACAGGCTTTCCGTTACTTGGAACACTCTCTATTCCAGCGATGGAGCTTATGCTCGTGTCGATCCTTCCAAAGCGGCTATGGCTGCGGAACTGGCGAACGTTTTCGGAGATCCGAATATGGGAATGTACAATATCGCCAATCCTAGGAGAGCAAAATACAACAAAGACTACTGGTTTATGAATCACGTAATTCTTTCCATTACTCCTACGGATAAAATTACGATCGACTTGGATTACACTTGGAGTGAAAAAGCCGGAGCACTTGCAAATAACAGCTTGGATCAGAAACGTTATAATGTGGACGTAACAACAGGCGCGGAAGTTTTCAACAAGGACACTCTTTTTTGGGGGTTGAACAACAAGCGCGATTCTAAAACCACTTACAAAGCTTACGGTATTTTTGCGAAGTTCAAAATCAACGAAGCTTGGGGTGTGAACGTTCGTGTCGAATACATAGACGATAAACACAACAATGGTACTTTAACTACTTTCAATCCTTTTATGGGACCTAACACTTACATCAGCGCATATAAAAAAGCCACGGATCTTGCGATCGCGGACGCAGTGGCGACTGCTTTTGCAGCGGATGTTAGTTTAGGATCCTTAGGAATTACCAAAGAACAAATTCTCGAAGTGATGAGCGACGATTACAAGAACTACTCAGGAGTCAGAAACGCGGGACAATACAAAACTTTTACCGTTACTCCCGTTTGGAATTTTACCGAAAATTTACTGATCAAACTTGATCTCCGAAGAGATTGGGCGACCGGCAAACAATTTGTGGATCAAAAGGGCGATAAAACGGATCACCAATACGGTATGACCTTGGGAGCTGTCGCAAAATTCTAAAATTAGAGATTTTCCTCATTTTAGAGGCGTTTTTCTAAAAAAGCGCCTTCTTCTTTTAAAAAGAAAACGGTTCAAATACGATTCGTTCTTTGGAAAAGTTTGGATCGGGGGTCTCATTGAAAGATACCAAACGATTTGTAGAATATTCAAAATCCTTAATTCTTAAGTAGTTGATAAGTTCTTAGGGAAAAGTCCAGGATCTTCCTTTGATCTTTTACTTTGTAATAGCGATTCGGGTCCGGAAAACGAACCGCTATCTTTTCTTTAAATTGTTTTTCGGGAAGATTCGGGTCCCGAGGAGGTTCTGACTCGTATTCTAAGATAGAATACGAGTCGACTTGGTTCTTTTTTAAAGTCTGTTCCAATTGAATCGCGTCTTTTTCCGTGTTTACCGTGAAGTGGACGGAATTTAGATAAGAAAAACCGATTAAATAATTCGTAAATTGCCCCTTGTGAACGATGATTCCCTTGGATTGAAATTCATTTTGTATTTGCAAGTAAGGTGCGATCGATCCGAATAAAATCTTAAAACCTTCTCTCGTGAATTTGTAGTTATAATATAAACTCAAAGAGGTCAACAAAATCAAAACCCTTCCAATATTTGGAAATTCGATACTTCTTTGGTACAAAAAGATAAGGATTCCCGCAGATAAAAAGATAAAACCGGACTCCAAATAACGGAGTCCGAAATGATGAACTCCTGCCGTATAAGGGCTGAAAAAGGAAATTGAAAAGAGAGTTCCAATTCCTACAAGGCCGAGAATCGACTCACCGGAAAGTTTGTTCTTACGAATAAGATCGGAAAAAATACCAAAGATTAAAATCGCATAAGGAGATGCCTTTAGGAATCCGGATTTGGTCGCATCTCCCAAAAGATATCCTTGAAGAATTACGATTTGTTTTTCGATAGAAAACTGATTCATCGCGTCCTGTGAACTGACAAGAAAACGAATTCCCATTGGATGACCGGAATAAAAGAAATTCAAGACGCCTATAATTCCGAAAGAAAGAACTCCACCAAGAACCGAAAAAATCAAATATTCTTTAAGATTGTTTCTCGTTTTTTGGGAAAAAAAGGCAAGAAAACCGAATAAGAATACAGGAAATGCAGATTCGGTTCTTAGAAAGAATGCGGCTACCGCCAAAAGCCCAGAAGCAAACGAGAATATTCTAAAATTCGAATTTAGATTTTTGTTTTGAACTGTAATTTTGTCCACAAAAAGGGAACAAATCAAAAAATATCCGAAAGATAATAAAAGAAAATTATTGAGAGGAACTTCCGAAAACTCGACCGAGGATAGGGCCGGAAAGCTGAGAGTGAAGGGAACTAATGTGCCGATCAAAACAACCCAGGTTTTATCGATGAATAAGGAAAGAATTTTATCAAAGATCAAAAGACACCCGAGCAGACAGAGAAGAGGTAACAATGTAATGATTTTTGCTCCGAAAAAATACGCCGGAATTCCGTTTAAAAATGCAAATAAAGGAGGATACTGAAAGAGACATTTTCGGTTCTCATTTTCCTTCAGAAAAGCCCAGGGATAGTCGAAGGGAAAATACCTAAATTCAGGATCGTAAACCTTTCCAGGGTAGAGACATTCCGATTCAGTGATCGCCTTAAGTCCTTTTTCGAAGAACATTATAGTTTGATAATACTTAATCTCGGAGTCGCTGGAAACGAATGGAACTTTATTGTCGAGTTTGAAACGATTGAAAGTCAGGAATAATACTACGAGTATGTAGATGAAATAGCGAGAATAGGGAGAAAGAATCAATCGACTGAGCATTATTGTTTATTCCGTAAAAATGATATGGAACGGATCCGTTTTTTTTCCTTCTTCCAATTCTTTTCGGATATCTAAATTCGGATCTTTTTTTCTAAGAACATCGACTTTTTCTTTCCAACAAACGGAAGAATACGGATTTTTTCGGACACAGCGATCTAATAAGGATTCTATCAAATCTGAGTGACCCGGACTTTTACGAAGAATTAGGGACGCCAGAACTAAATTTTCTTCAGAACGGATCCAGATTTGATTGTTGGTAATTTCTTCGATCGGATGAGAAAACTTTTTACGGTTTCCAGAAACTTTTTTTTCTTTGTATATTAGAAAATTATCAAGTTCTATTTCGTCTTGAATGGAGACTATGATCAGATTCCTGAGTCTTTGCTCCCAAACCAACTGAAAAGAAAGATATCCTAAAAGAATCAATGAGATCGCGTAAACGGCCTTAAACGAACTGTTCTGATGGAACGTTCCCATCGTAGAACTGGATCGGGTCCGAATCAAAGATAACACAAGCACTACCGGAATGAAGAAATGTTGTTCCCCCAAATTGTAATCGAAGAACTCGTGAGCAGCGACAAACACAAGGACTCCTGAAATGAATATCCCTATATCGGAAATTTTTTTACTTTTGGAAACTAACATTCGGTAGGCGAGAAGAGAAAGATAAATGGTGATCCAAAGAAAAAAGAGGGAACCTAAAATTCCGAGACTCGTAAACGTTTCCACGTAGAGATTATGAGCTTGCGGGTAGGATCTGAAAGAATGCAGAAACTTATAAAAATCGTCGTACCCGATTTTTTCTGAATCTGTTCCGGGCAGATGAGCCAAAAGAGAATCTGCATCCAATCCGATCCCTAAGATCGGAAAATTTTGAAGCACTGATTGAAAGTGGAAGTTCCACAGAGAAAATCGAATGAGAAGGGTTTTTGGATCGAAATATTGAGAAACGGCTTCTTGGGGAAAGAAAAATACGCTTCCGACCAAGAATAAAATAATTAGACAGAATGCCGGAATAAAAATCCGGAAGAAGACTTTCTTTTTATTCCAACGGAAAAGAAAAATACAAAAAATTGCAAGACCAAAAGCCAATAAACTTGCGCGCGAATGATTGAAATACGTAAGGTAAATTGCAATAAGACCTCCTGGAACTAAAAACCAGAAATATCGAACATATTGGGATGCGGTATAAAAGGCGACTAACGCGGAAAATGCGGATATCACCGCGATCGACGACACAGGAAAACCGGCGTACGTAAGCAAAAGAGAAGGTTGTAAAAAGTCAAAGGGCCAAATCGTGTGGATCGCGGAGAACAAGTTTATGGTATTCAAAAGAAGATTTGAGGAAAGGATTAAAAGAAGTCCTTTTTTAATAAACAGACTTGGATAAGAAGAAACCAAAAAGAAAATCAGAATTCCGGAAAATAAAAGACAGAGTTGCAAGAGGGCCGCTTGGGATTTATAGGAAAGTAAGGATGAAATCAGTAGCACAAAAAAGGAAATGGAAACGATAACATACAATTTACGAAGCCGAATTTTTTTCGGAGTAAGATAGAATAAAGAAGCGGCTACAAAGAGTAAAAGCGGAACCGATTTGATGCTTGAAAAAAGAGGGGGAGAACATGCAAACGCAACGGTATGAACGAATAAGAAGATCGGATGGACGTTTTTAAGGAATAAATAAATTGTAAGACACAAAGCCGCTACATAGAGAAGTTTTAAATTCAACTTTTGGGAAAAGTAAACGACCGGAGCCCGGTTGATTCCGTTGATCGTAGAAAGTCCGATTAATAATAGACAGGCCAATAGGAAAAGAGGATGAATTTTGAATTTCTTTTTCCGAAAAGAAATTCCTAAAGAGACGAACCAAACAAAAAAACTAAATACCACCGAATCTCTGGAAAGAGAGGGATTCGAAGGATCGAAAAAAAACAGCAAAGAGAGAGAAAAAGCGAGTGCTATAAGTGGAACTGTTTTTAAGTTGAGAAGCGGACTCATTTATTTTTATTTGGTTTTGTAAATGATAAATAAATGCAAGATGTCCTCGCTACCCAATTTTAGCAATCAAGATTCTTCCGACAGAAATAAGGTTTGCGCTATAAGAAAAAATTATAAATTTTTTAGATACCATTCTCGTCTCTTTTTATCTTCTCCGTTTCGGAAGTAATAAAGATCGAATTCTGAAAATTTTTTCTTTCGGAGAATCGGATCAAGTTCTTTATATTTATGTTTGTAAGTGTCTAAATAAGATTCGAAGTCCACCGCTCGAAACGAAGGAATTTTAAGAAGTTCTTTCATTACGGAAGGTGAATACGTTAAAATCCTCCAAGGTGTGGAAAAATCTCCCGTGAGGAATTCGTCGTATTCCGTTTTAATCGGAAGTCCGCTCGAGTATAAAAGGAGATGAACGTTTCTATCCCGGAGATACTGTAACGGAACTGGTTTTCCATGGCCGACTCTTTCTCGATTTTCAAATTTCATCCTTGCGATTACCGGATCGGTGAGCCCCGCTTCTGTTTCAATTGCCAAAATCGGATTTAAGTAATAAATCAAAATACATTCCGAACCAGTAAAGGCGACTCGAACTTTGGAATTCTCAAAATGTTTTTTCCAAGGAAAAATCCGATTTCGGATTTGTTCCACCGATTCCCTTTTGTAGATTTGATTTTCGTCCGCGATTCCGGACACGACCGGCAGGGGAAGTCCTTTGTAAATATCCCAGCGTAATAGAATTAAAATCGGAATCGAATAAAAAATCACGTTCAGGATTTTTTTCCCTTTAGAAAGAGATTCTCGGAGCGAAAGAATCTCTTGTTCCGTCCAAACAAAAACCATAGGAAGAATCGGAAGATAAAATCGGGAAAACATAAAGTCCCCTCCGATCCAGGTGTAATAACTCGAATAAAGAATTGGAAATAAGACAAGTAAAATCCAATGAAAGTCCTTTTTTTCTTGAGTTGGAGAGAAATGTTTTCGGATCGTTTGAAAGAAAGAAAAGAAAACAAATCCGACGATCGGGATCATTCCGTAATACATCCTTAAGAAGGAAAAGAGATAGACGAATCCTTGCCATAGATTTGCGCTTCCTCCTGACTTTGCGTAAAAAGTATTGGGAAGTAGATTTCCATAATATTCTAATTTCCAAATATAAAAAAAGACCGGGGATAAATAGGTGATACAAAGGATTCCAAAAGAAGGTTTCAAAAGTAACGAATGCGTTTCGTTTGATCTGACTTTTTGGGAGAATTTTAGGATTAGATAAATTCCAGCGAGGATGTGGAATAAAAGTCCATCCGGTCGGTTAAAACAGCTCAATGAGGAAAAAACGATTCCGGGCAATATACTGTAAAAGGTGACGGTTTTGGAATTCGTTAGATAATAAGAAGCGGCTAAAAATAAAAATCCGTGCAATGACGTTTCCAGTCCTCCGGTTGCAAAAACCCGATTGTGATGGAGTAAAACAAAGCAGGAAAGTGCAAATGGAAATTCCGTTTCTAAAAACTTCTTTCGAAATAGAATCAGATAGATGCAGGTTCCAAGAAAAGAGAGAATTCCCCAAAAGTAACTCGCGTTTACGGGATCGATATGATCAGAAAGATGGAATGGAATGAATAGAATCGTCCAAAGAAAATTCGTATAACCCTCCACGAATTCCCCTTCATTAAAGACTAATCCTTTTCCGTCGGCAAAATTTTTGGCATACCGTAAACTAATAAACGCGTCATCCGAAATCCAACGCATTCGATAAGCGGATATAATGCCGAATAGAATCAACAGAATCGTAAAGATGAAATAAAAGATACGTTTCAAAATTAAATTCCCATAAAGTATATTGGAAAGATATAAAACCTTGAGAAGGTTTCGGGATCAACCCGGAAAAATTCATTATTTTCGAATGTAATACCTTTGTCTGAGACCTGCGAAAAACCTATAATTTCTATATATTCAATTTTATGAATGTATAGGATGCCGGATTTTTTGGATCTAATTCGAAATCAGAGTTGAAGTTGGCCGCTTTCCGCGAGAAGTCGATTGACGTTATCTATATATTTTTTTCTTTCCCCAGGCCTTGAGGAATTTCCTTCGATCGAAAGGCCTACGTAAAGATTTCCCTCCGCATCCTTGGTAATAGAGCGAATGAGTCCGAAAGCGGTGAGAGGAGCCTGCATCTTAAAAAAGATATCAAACGTAAATCCTGCCCTTTTCGTAAGATCTTGATTTAAGTCCGGGTGATTGATTTTAACTTTTAGACCTCCCGTGGAAATATTCACGATTGGAAATCTTTCTTTCACTAAGATTGTATTGGATTCCCGGATTCGATCTACCATTTCGAAAGTGAGGGTTTTAATTTCCATCACTTCCAGAATATCTATTTCCCTATTTCGATTTTGGGCGTGGACGAATCCAATCGGGATCGCCTGTTCCTCGTGGCTCAAATAAATAACCGGAACGATCAGTTCGGATTTGATTTTCTGATTTGCGTATTCTATGATTTTTTTACGAATGTCTTCCGCGTCTCCTAGTTCGGAAGCGTAGTCGATAAAACCTTCCTGATCATAAGCCGCATAACTTTCTTCCTTCTGAGTGTTCGGGATAAAAAGAATCTTACGCGTTTTTTTAACGAGATCTAACTTGTCCCCAATTGTTCCGAACACATCGATCTTTAGAAAGTCGTACTTCGATTTTAATTTCGTTTCATAGTCTGCAAAGTTTACTTTTACGGAGGTGGGAATATTAAAAAGATTCGCGTCGATTGTAGTTCTGCTCGTACGGATGTTTGTAATCCAAACAGCCCCTTCGGGAGGCGAGATTCGACTGAGACTTCTTTCTTTACTTGCAATTGAGATATCCGAAACGGAAAGAATCAATTGGTTGTTCGGTTTTTCGTCTATAACTTCGCAATTGAGTTCCACGTATTTTGCAAGGAGTTTTGTAAGGGTGACATGACTGTTTAACGGAAAGGCATTCGGTATTTCCGTTTGAATCAGGATTTTTGTGGCGTCTTTGGAAACTTGTAAGATTTTAATGATCTGAATTGTGGAGCCCGGAACACGTGCGATGATATCTGTTTGTACAAGAAATTTCGAGATAATGTGAAACTTTTTAGTGGGGTCGGAGATTGTTTCCTTCTCCCTTTTTTTTCTCTGAATCGTTTCCATAGTTTTTCAAAGCGAACGAGGGGAAATTCTCTTGATCTTAGTTCTCAGTTTACCTTTTATGTACTAGGTAATGTCAAACCAAACTTACCGCGACTCCGAATATTTAGATGGATTGTCCGGAGATGAATTATTTAGTCTTCAGATCGGTCTAACGTACAGAGATTTTCTCGTTCTCCCTGGATTTATCGACTTTCATCCGTCCGAAGTTGAGCTTGAAACCAGACTAACCCGAAATATAAGACTAAAGAGACCTTTCATAAGTTCTCCGATGGACACGGTAACGGAATCCCAAATGGCGATTGCGCAGGCTCTTATGGGAGGGATCGGAATCATTCATTACAACAACACGATCGAAGAGCAGGTCGCTCTTGTGGAAAAGGTAAAACGTTTTGAAAATGGATTCATTACAGATCCCGTGGTTTTAGGGCCGAAAAACATTATCCGTGATTTGGATTGGATTAAAGAACACAAAGGATTTACGGGAATTCCGGTAACCGAAGACGGCACAAGAAATTCTAAACTGATCGGAATCGTTACAAATAGGGACATTGATTTTGAGAAGAATCGAGAAATTACCCTCGACGAAGTAATGACTAAGAGCGTGATCACTGGTAAAGAGGGAATCACTTTGCAGGATGCAAACGACATCATAAAGAAATCTAAGATCGGGAAACTTCCGATTGTGGATTCCGATGGAAAATTGGTGTCTCTTGTGAGTCGCTCTGACTTAAAAAAGAATAAAGAATTTCCAGATGCTTCAAAAGACGAAAGAAAAAGGCTTCGTTGTGGCGCGGCGGTTTCCACTCTTCTGGAATCCAGAGATAGGGTGGCGGCGCTTTATGAAGCGGGAGTCGATGTAATCATCATCGATTCCGCGCAAGGAAACTCGAATTATCAGATCGAGATGATTCAGTTCATCAAGAAGGAATTCAAGAATTTGGATATAGTTGCAGGGAACGTGGTGACTCGTGCACAAGCAGAGAATTTGATCCAAGCCGGTGCCGATGGACTTCGAATCGGAATGGGACCTGGGTCCATTTGTATCACACAGGATACGATGGCGGTTGGACGGGCTCAGGCGACTGCGGTCTATCAAACTGCAAAACATGCTGCAAAATACGATGTTCCCGTTATTGCGGACGGGGGAATTTCCAATATTGGTGATATTGCCAATTCTCTCGCAATCGGTGCTTCTACCTGTATGATGGGATTTATGTTCGCCGGGACCACGGAAGCTCCCGGAGAGTATTTTTATGAAAATGGAATCCGTCTCAAGAAATACAGGGGTATGGCGTCGATTGAAGCGATGAAAGCAGGCGGTGATAAACGTTACTTTAATGAAGGTCAAAAGGTGAAGGTCGCCCAGGGTGTCAGCGGGTCGGTCGTGGACAGAGGATCGATTTTGAACTTCATTCCATACTTATCCCAAGGTCTTAGGTTGTCCTTTCAAGACATGG
This sequence comes from Leptospira mayottensis 200901116, assembly GCF_000306675.2. Taxonomy (NCBI): domain Bacteria; kingdom Pseudomonadati; phylum Spirochaetota; class Leptospiria; order Leptospirales; family Leptospiraceae; genus Leptospira; species Leptospira mayottensis. Next base: position 2,203,906 of record NZ_CP024871.1, on the reverse strand, counting down.
GTTATAAATCGATACCTGAAATTCATAAAGCTCTTCGGGAGGGAAAGCTTCGTTTTGAAAGAAGATCTGAATCCGCACAGGCTCAAGGTTCTGTTCATGGTCTCTATTCTTTCAGTGCGCCGACGATGAGGGCGGAATAAATTGGATCGGATTCTTGCGTTTACGGTGGTTTTTTTTGCCCTCACTGTATTAAGTAAAGAAACAAATTCGCAAGGATCCAATGTAAGGGTTGCCCAAGAGTTAGTGGCTAGACTCGATCAGGCTCTCGTAAAATCCAATCAAGGTTTGATCAAAGGGAATCTAATTCTCATTCGACGCAGTGGAGAAACCTGGAGTTGGGACGTAAATATGTTCAGGAAAGAAGAGGACACGCTCTATTTATTTGAAAGTAGGGGAAGGGGACTTGAATACAAGATTTTGATTAAGGATGAGGGAGAACAGATCTATACATTCAACGTACTTTCCAAAAAGATATTTCGGAAAGTAGACGAGGAAAAATACGAATCCCACTTATCGACCGGATTCAGTTTTATCGATTTATCCGGTGCTTCCTATCAGGCCAATTATAATCCAATCGTTCAGAGCGATCTCAAAATTGCCGATCAAACTTTCAAAAGGATTACGCTCAAGCCGATCATACCGTATTTTTATTCCAAGTTGATTCTCCTTTTGAATTTGGATTCTTTAAGACCCACACGATTGGATTTTCACGATCGGGACGGAGTATTGTTCAAAACGATGAACATCAAATACGGACTCATAAAGGTGAGACAAAATCAGAAGACTACAAAGGAAGAATACGCAAGCCGACTTGAGATGTTGGACTTAACTACTGGGTCCATCAGTGTATTAGAATATACGGAAATAGATAAGGGAGTAAGACCGGACTCTTCCTTGTTTGAGCTTGCAAACTTGAATCGATAAGGGCTCATTTTGGAAGAAGCGATTCTTTTCAGAAGAGGTTTCCGCTGCGAATCGCAGTTTTCCTTGAATAAAGAGGAGGTTTCCCATTTAAAGGCTCTTCGGATTTTTTCCGAAGATAAAAATCTTAGAGTGTTAAACGGAATTGGATCGGAATGGATCTACGAAGTAAAGGGAAATTCACAACAAGGGATTCTCAAAAAAACTGAGGTTCACGTAAAACCGGAATCGACTTCCGCGATCGCAACTGCAATTCCTAAAGGGAATCGTTTGGAATGGCTTTTACAAAAAGGAACCGAACTGGGCTTAAGTCATTTTTATTTTTTAAACTTCGAACAATCGGATCGGAAGGATTTTAATTTGAGTCGAGTTCAAAAGATTGTGGAGGAAGCGGCGGTTCAATCGAAAAGAATTTTTCTTCCTGAAGTATGTGCCCCAGTTTCCTTAAAAGAATTTTTGAATTTGCAAGAAAACCGAAATCTTTCCATTTATCAATTCGATCCGAAAGGAGAATCAAAACCGAAGCCGGAATTTTTTCAAAATTCGGTTTGGATTGTAGGGCCGGAAGGCGGATTTCGTGAAAAGGAGATTCATTTATTGCGAGAAAAGAATATACTCGGAGTCAAAGCGGGAAACACTATTTTAAAAATCGAGACCGCGGGAATTTTTGCGGCCTCGTTGTTTCGCTATTTTAACGATTGAGGTTGCTCAATTGAAGATACAAACCAAGAACGTTGCAGTTCGTTGTACAAGCGCTCGTACAGGAAGTCAGTGCTTGTAAATTTGCATTTGTTACGTCTGTTCCGTAAGTTGCTCCGCAAGCCGCATTGCAGGAATCAATTGTTCCACCAGGACCACAATATAAAATATAGTTAAAAAGTGCTTTTTCTTTTGTTTCGTCTTTTCTTGAACTACACATCAAAACGAAAAAAAAGGATGAAAAAAGTAAAATCGAAGACAATTTCCTCATAAATGTATGATCGCTCGTTTCGGAGTTCCGCGTAAATCAAAAAAGATTGGACGTTAAAAGATTCTTAAGTCAAACTTTCTAGAACCACTCTATGAAAGTAAACGTAAAATTGTTTTCTCCCTTCAAATTGGAATCTATAAGAATTTTTTCTTTATTAGAATATTTGAAACTTAGTTCGGGCATGTTTGTCATTCAAAGTAAGTCGAGGATTCTTTTGGGAAAAAATTTGAAGTCGGGGCCGATGGGAAACGGAGGCGACTTGAGATCGTAAAATTTGTTGCTACAGGTTCAAACTTTCTCTTGGCCGTTGCCTGGAATTTATCCGATTCTTGATTGGGATTTTTGTAAAAAGAAAGATCTCGATTTTTTAACTCTCCCCAGGATTTGGTTGGAATATCCGGATCTTGTTCCTTTTGTGCAGATCCGTGCCAAGTCGGCTTCCGTTCCCGAACTGGAATTTCTTGTTAAGTCCCTCCAGGATCGATATCCTCAATTACTTTTGATTTTAAACGATTTTTGGGAACAAGCGATCGAATGGAATTGTTTCGGCGCTCATGTCGGAAAAGAAGATTATGAGGCTTTGAATTCCGAAGAAAAGAAAGTTCTATTCAACTCGGAACTCTATCTCGGGACCTCGTCTCATACGTTGAAAGAAGTGAACGTTTTGGATTCTTCCCTTTGGAATTATACCGGGCTTGGACCGATTTTTCCCACCGATAATAAAGAAGATGCAAAGCCCGCAATCGGAACGGAAATTTTAGAGAAAGTTGCAAGAGAATCTTTATTACCTGTAACTTTAATAGGTGGAATCCAAGTTGGAAATTTGGATCTGATTTTGAAAATGGGGGAGTTCTTACTTTCAAGTATTTCCATGGCTTGTTTAGAAAGAGAATTTAGAGCAGCAGCTGCGAAAATACGAAAGTAAAATCGCTAAGTTTCAATTGACTTTGAACTTATGTCTTATAGGATGCCTTTAGATGAAGAAGCCGGATGAAATCGTACATCTTTCCGCCAAAGACGATAGGGATTATCTTTTAGATTATCAGGTCATTCAAACAGAAACATTAGGAAAAACCGATATTCTCGGAGTTCCATTCGATAATGTGACCCAGGATGAATCCGTAGCCAAGATTTATAGACTCTTGGAGGAAAAAGAAAAGTTTCACCACATTCTTTTTTTGGATCCGGTCAAAATCATGTCCGTTCGAAAAGGGAAAAAGCTCCATAGAATCACAGAAAAAGCGACTATGATTCTTGCCGAAGGAGCTGGTTTGCAGTGGGCCGCGACCCGTCTCGGCAAAGTTCTGAAAGAGCGGATTTCTACGATTGCTTTGATGATGGATCTGGTTCGTCTTTGTGAACTCAGAAATTATTCCATTTTTATGCTCGGTGGCAAAGAGGATGTTATCGAAAAAGTTTATTTTACTCTCTCCAGACATTTTCCTGGGGTGAGAATTGTTGGAAGACACGCCGGCTATATGAATCCCCAAAGGGAGTTGATGGTAAAGGAATCGATTCGTAAGACGAGTCCGAATCTCATTTTTCTTGCTATGGATTTTCCGGAACAGGAAATCTGGATCGAAAATAACACTGCGTTTTTCGGACATTCCGTAATTATCGGAGTCAGTGGTTCCTTAGATATTCTTTCCGGTAGGGTGAGAAAGGCTCCGAACTTCTTCAAACTCAGAGGACTAATTTGGTTGTGGAGGATCTTAAGCAAACCCTGGAGATTATTCCGTTTTTTTAGAATGTTTCAGTTTTTTACGATCGTATTCTTTAAATCTCTTTTTCAAAAAAAATCTTAAAGATCATTCCTTCTTTTTTGATTCTCATTTCATCCTAAAACTTCAAATTGATTTTAAATTGTAAGATTTCAGGTTTTACGAGTAACATAATGTTTTTTTGAATAAATCTCGGAGCCATGAATTCAAAAAAACGGATTTGATCCGTTTTTTAATTATGTACGGACTGGAAATAATGTGTAATTTTATTCCGGTCTCATCAATGGAAACAGAATGGTATCCCGAATAGAATGGGAATTGGTTAAAAGCATTACCAAACGGTCGATTCCGATTCCGAGTCCTCCCGTCGGAGGCATTCCGTATTCCAGCGCACGGATATAATCCTCATCCATCATAAATGCTTCATCGTCTCCAGCTTCTCTTTGTTTTACCTGATCTTCGAATCTTTCTTTCTGATCGAAAGGATCGTTTAACTCTGTGAATGCGTTTCCGATTTCCCTTCCGGCTACGTAAGGTTCGAATCGCTCCACATAACCCGGCTTATCCGGATTGGATTTCGCGAGGGGAGAGAGTTCTTTCGGATAATCGATGATAAAAACGGGTTGGATTAGATTCGGTTCCGCTTTTTCGGAAAAGACCTCGTCCGCCACTTTCCAGATCGTATTACATTTGGAAACATCTACTTTCAATTCGGAGGCTTTTTTCTTCGCTTCTTCCAAAGAAGTGATCAGACTAAAATCGATTCCGCTATATTCTTTGATGATATCTGTATAAGTCACTTTTCTCCAAGGAGGAGAAAGATCGATCAGATCTTTGCCGTATTGAATTTTTAACGCTCCGTGGATTTTTTGTGCTAAGTGCGTGATAAGCCTTTCGGTAAGATCAAGCATCGTAGTCATGTCCGCGAATGCGATGTAGGCTTCCATCATTGTAAATTCGGGATTATGTTTGGTTGAGGTTCCTTCGTTTCTAAAGTTTCGATTGAGTTCGAAAACTCGGTCTATACCTCCCACGATCAAACGTTTGAGATAAAGTTCGGGAGCGATTCTCAAAAACAACTGCATGTCCAGTGTATTATGATGGGTTACGAAAGGTCTTGCTGCAGCACCTCCCGCAATCGGTTGCATCATCGGAGTTTCCACCTCTAAAAAACCTTCGTTGGTGAGGAAATTTCTGATTTCAGAAACGATCCGGCTTCTCGTGATGAACGTATCTCTGACGTGATCGTTCACTATAAGATCTACGTACCGCATTCTATATCTCTGTTCGACGTCGGCAAATGCGTCGTATATTACTCCGTCTTTCTCTTTTACCACGGGAAGAGGGCGAATACATTTGGCGAGAAGTTCCACAGATGTGACGTGTAACGTGACTTCTCCTTTTTGAGTTTTAAAAAGATAACCTTCCAGTCCGATGATATCTCCCAGATCGAGAGACTTAAAAATTGCGTAGGAAGTTTCCCCTAAATCGTCGCGGGTCGCGTAAAGTTGAATGATTCCCGTGCTATCTTTGAGATGGGCGAAACTCGCTTTTCCCATTACTCTTTTGGAATGTAATCTTCCGCCTAATTTGAATTTGGTTTCTGGTCCGGTAGGATTTTTTTCGAACTTTTCAACGATGTCTTTTGATTTTGAATCCGGAAAAAAACGAACCGGATACGGATTGATTCCCTGTTTTTTTAATTCTTCGATTTTTTGAATTCTTTGTTGAATCAGTTCGTTTGAGTCTAACATTTTAGATTTTATTTTCCTGGGAGTATTTGATAAAACATTCTGGCTATGTTTAAAAAAACAACTTCGAATCCTTCTTCGCTTAAAAACCAATTTTTGAGTCCGATTTTATCCGACAAAGGGACCACATGAATTTTTAAACCCGCCGGACCCAATACGGATTCGTAGAGTTTTTGGTTTAGAGACGATTCGAATCTTTTGGAGAGAATAAGAATATTCTTAAGCTGTCTATCCAGACAGATTTTTAGAAGAGATTTAGAGAAATTCCTCGCGCCGATCGGATACGGTTCGAGTTTATAGATTAGAATTTTAGATTCTTCAACACCTAAGGCGACGAGTGAATTTTGAATTTCGGCCGTTAAGTCTTGAGTCACGCCTAAGTTGGAGTTTGTTGTGGCGGGAGAATAAAGAACGATGAGTATTCCCGCGTATCCTTTTTTGAATCCGTCGGCTGCATTCTTGAGTATGTCTTGCGGAATTGTTTCCTTTACCTCCAGTACCAGAGCGTCACTTTTCGGAAAGGGGCGGTCTTGGATCAAAAAGAGAGGGCTTAAAACGATCAATCCGAAAATTAAGAACAAACTGAGAAAGAATCCGGAAAAAAATAACCGCGCTTTATGTAAAACTTCCTGTACGGATATCGGTCCTGGATGTGCAGACATATAAAACGAGAGTTTTTTCCAGGAATCAAATTACAAGAGGAAATTAGGAAACGATTCGATGCTTTCTTTGTTTGTAAGATTATGGCTCTCTTTCCAGATCAATCGTAACCCTCGGTTCTACCAAATGAGCGACTTTTTCTACGATCTCCGCCGGAGGTTTATTCATAGAAAGCAGAATGTCTTCCCAGCAGAATCGAAGTCCTATAAATTTAATGATTCCATAACCTAGGAGAAAAGCGTTTCCTAAGTTGTAGATCGAATAGATCCAGTTTCTGTGCAGATAGTTCGTGATAAATCCGAAAAGCAATTGCGCTAAAAGAGAGTATTCAGCGACTACGTAAAGCGCAGGGATTGCAGTCCTACCGATCACCTTCGGGGTTCTACTAAATGGAATTTGTTTTCCCGTAATCGCCTGGTTGATCGACATAAAAACGCCGGCTAAGTTTACGGGAATCAAAAGTAAGTTGAGGGAATAAACCTGAATTAGATCGATCCACTTATATCCGATTCTTACCAAGTCCATCCCGTATAAGATGAAATATGGAAGAGAAGAGATCGCTATCCAATATGTTTCCATTCCTTCTCCTAGGGGGCTGCCCATGAGAATGACAAGGCCTATGTTCACTGCCGCGATCGACCCGAGATAGTGGACTCGAAAAAAAGCTTCCATGAATTTTATAAGACTCCAAGGTCGCCGAAATACGTAACGAAGAAGTTTTGGAAGAATAATAAGACCTCCATTGGCCCATCTTCTTCTTTGAATTAAAAGAGATCCGAAGTCTGGAGGAGTTGCACTGTAGGCGAGTCTTTCTGGATAATTATAGAGATTCCAATTTGCATCCAAAAGATCGATGCTGGATTCCGTGTCTTCAATGACCGTATTGTCTTGAATGTATTTATGAATTTGAAAACCGCGTTCTTCGTAAACGGTCCTGATATCCAGAAGCGCTTTGTAGCGAAGCATCGCGTTTGCACCTACCCAGAACGTGGCTCCGAAATGTGTGAACCCTTGATGAATCTGATACTGAATGTCCGTGGTTGCTCCGGCCATGTTTTCTAAAACGTTAAGCGCTCCCGGAAAAGAACTGTAAGGAGCTTGTACCACGGCTATTTTTTCATTTTCTGAAGAGGACATGACGCGGGACAATTTCAGAATGTAATCGGGAAGAAGAACGCTATCCGCGTCTAACGTAACGAGTAAATCTGTCTCAGGAATTTCAAAAGAAAAATCGGTATTGTTGGATTCTTCCAAAAAAATTCCGTGAGAATCTTCTCGTTCTTTCCATCTTTTTCCCAAGAGAGCTATATAGCTGTTCAAGTTCATCGCTTTGTTGGGAAGATTAGAAAGGTTCAGGTATTTCTTTCTTTCAAAAGTGGAAAAATTTACGCAAAATAAGAATGCAAGACGATTGTATTCTTTTTCGATTCTTTCTGGATCGGCCCCGCCTTTTGCCCAAAGCAACTCCAGTTCGGAAACTCTCTCTAAATGAAGTATGCCCCATTCCTTAAAAAAGAAATCCCTCATAAAAGTGCGGATATGTTCCGGAAGTTCCTTTCGGATCGCAAGATCGTCATACGAGTTCACCCGATTGTGAAACCAAAAGGTGGCATCCTTATAAAGTTGAATCAAACGTTCCGTTTCTTTCAAAGGTTTGGATTTGTGAGAAAGTTTACGTTCCAGATATTCCTTCTGGGCTTGAACAAAAGGATAGGCAGCCTCGTTGAATTCCTTCTGGAGAGAATTCGGTAACGCTCTCATATTTTGTAGGGCTTCAAAATCCGCATAACTTTTCGGTTTTGGAGGATCGTCGATGAGTAATACAACTCTCCGATTCGGATAATCTTGAAGTGCCGCCGAAAGAAGTGTTTCGCGAACTACATCTAATTCTTCCTTGTAGGAAGGAACCAATATCGCCAAGGAAGGACAATCCTGTTTGTAGATCTTTTCTAACTCTGCCCGGCTCAGGGGGGAATGTTTCAAAAGTCTTTTGAAGTAACCGATTCTGGTAAATTGATAGACGAAGTTACCGTAGGTTAGAAGGGCGATGATGATGAAAAACGCGACTTGTCCTATAGCTGCAAAAGGCCTATGATCGAGAAGCTGTTCCCAGAAAATTCCAATCATCTCAAAACCCGCGAAAGAGCAGGCGACGATTGTTAAGAGAAGAAAGATTTTTGTGATCCAGATCTGGTTCCGGTAATACCGGTTATTCTTCAAATGCGTGGATTTCGTTGCAGAAGCTGGATTGATGCTCATTCAAATTTACTTAGATTTACAATAAACAAAACTATGCTTCCACGATGAAATCATAATAATTCTCCAAGGAAGAAAAATTTATTTTGGGAGATAAATTTAAAAAATTTTAATGAGAATAGGGAGAATTTCCCTGTGTGGGTTTTTTAGACTTTTGACATACGATGTATCTTGGATTTTCCAATTGTTTAATAAAAGAAATAAGATCACATTTTCCATCTATAAAGACACGTTTGATTTTCAGAGGGTCTCCTCCCGGCAGATTGGTTCCATCTTCCGTTGTAAGTATCGCTTTATAACCTGACTGCACTGCTAACTGTATGAGTTTATCATTATACCAGCCGCAGGGCCAAGCTATATAGTCGACAAGGATGTCTAACTTGGACTCAAGGATTCTTTTGGATTCTTTCAATTCAAAGAGCGCATTTTTTTCACTTTTTCCATCGACACGATTGTCGACCCAAGTCACCAAGTTATCATTTGGATCCCAGGGATGACTGTAAGTATGAGATCCAATTTCAAATCGAGGATTTTTGGCAAGTTCTTGGATGTCGGACCATTCCAGATATTCTCCGTTCCCGATACCTTTCGGTCCGGCTATGATCCAAAAGGAAGCTGGAAAGGAGTATTGATTGAGTACTGGAACTGCGTTTAAGACGTTTTTCCAACCGTCGTCGAAGTTTAAAACCACGGACTTGTCCGGTAAAACTTTTTCTTTCCGTATATAGGAAATAAGGTCCTTCATCGTAATCGGGTTATAACCTTTGGAAAAAAGATATTGCATCTGTTCTTCGAACTTTTGCAGAGAAATCACGGTTTCTCCGGTTTCTCTTTGAGGATCGGTTACGATTTCGTGGTAGATAAGAACCGGGATTCCGTTCGGATTGGTTTTTGAAGAAAGGGAGGTTTTGGATTCCCGAAAAGGAGAATTACAAACATTGAATGTGATCCAAAACGTTCCGATCCAAAAAATTGGCCATCTTAGAATTGCGAGAGATTGTTTCAAGAAGTCCTCTGTGATTGAGGTTCACTTTTAAGCGGCATTTCGCCGAGGTAATTTTTCTTTCCGATATCAACCCCGTTGTGACGGAGTATGGAATACGCAGTCGTGATATGAAAGTAGAAATTGGGAATCGCGTGTTGAATTGCGAATTCTTTTCCGGTCAGATATTTTCCATCCCAGCGCGGATGGAAGATCTTTCGTTCGTTGGAATCGGCGAAGTCCTTTTCCGTAAAGGTCAAAAGATAGTCTAACGTGGATTGGATTCTTGCCTGTAATTCCACGATGGTTTTTTCTTGATCATCGTGTTTTGGCGCTTCCTTTCCGGTAAGCCTGGAAACCCCCAGTTTTGCCGTATCGCAGGCGGTTTGAATTTGTTTGATGAGATGGAACTGATCGGGAGCCAGCCTAGAGTTCAATAGGATTTGCACATCGAACTTTTTAGATTCCGCGTATTCTAGGATAAGTCTTAGATTTTTGAGCATTTTGGAAAATTGAAGAATTGTGATTTCGTAGAGCATAGGATTGGTCGTCTTTGGGGTTTATAGTTTTTCTCATTTTTTGAAAAGGCTTCTATCGAGATAGGATTTTTCGGTAAAATAACGAGAGGTTATCTCAAAAACTCCTAATAACGATCATGATACATGCGAGTATCAGAATTCCATAAAAGTTTTGATCGTTTCGTTCGTATCGAGTTGCAAATCTTCTGAAGTTCTGTAGCCAAGAAAAAGTTCGTTCAATTTTCCATCTTCCACGATATTTCCGCAGCTTACGTCCATCCTGTGTCTTTTTCTTTTTTCGATTTGATTTGTGTGGAGCGATCAAATTTACTTTATATTTCTTTTTAAGATATTCATCTAAAGGATCAGAATCGTAAGCACGATCTCCGACTAAATCTTTGATTTTGCCTTTGACTTTTTTGCGGATGATTGCACCTTCCGCGAGCTTACTTTCATGCGGCGAAGCACTTTCAATCCCGGCGGAGATAGGAATACCATTTTTGTCGACGATAACCATGACTTTTGTACCCTTTCCCCGTTTAGTTTTGCCAATACGTAGGCCCCTTTTTTTCCAGGAACAAAAGTCCCGTCAATGAAACACGTACTTAAATCCATCTTGCCTCTTATTTCTAAGTCATGAAGAAGCGCTTCTAAAATTTTATCCAGGGTTCCATTTTTGCGCCATTCTTGAAATCTTCGATGGCATGTTTGATATGCGGGATATCTATCAGGTAGGTCTATCCACGGAGCACCAGTGCGAAGAATCCATAATATACCGTCCAAAATTGATCTTGAATTTACACGCGGACGACCTTTACCGTCATCTCTTGCTTCGGGTTCTACAAGTAAATCGCAAAGCAAATCCCATTGTTCGTTCGTTAAGTCACCTAATCGGCTCATAACGATCAATTATATTATTTATAGTTTAAGTACAAGAAATTTTAAGTCTGACTACACGGATGACGGTTTTTGAGATAACCTCGAGTAAAACAATCGCATTGAAATTTTTTGTCTCTCTAAAGCTGAAAGACTGAAATTTTAGGGGAAGGCTTTGTGATAGGGAAATTTTTTCGGTATTTTCGAATTTAATCCCGCTGGTTGAAAGTGTATAACTCTTATCTTTTTCTAAAAAGCACAGAATAACCTATGAATGTCAAAAGAATTCCCAAGTTAGAAAAAACGATCCATTGAACGTCTCTAATTTGATCTTTAATATTTTTTAAGCCACTTAATATTCCTTCATTAGGAATTGTCGAAACAGGGGAGATTATTTCCGTATTTTCAATAATTCTTGAGGGTAATCTTTGTATTAGATTTTTTCCTTCTGAAACACTTTTTAAATTGTTGAGACATTTTCGGATCTGACTTTTAACGTGATGATTGTTTGCCCATTCCTTATCAACTTTCGAATAATAATTCAAAGCTAAGTCGATGGATCCTTTTTGAAAAAAACTGTCCGCATAAGCAATCCACAATTTGTTCTGGTATAATTGTAAAGTCGCGTCGTCTGGATAAATCTTTAAAAGATCCGACAAGCTTTCCTGTGCAATTTTGAGATTTCCTCTTTCAATGTAAGACTTTATGTTTTGATACGGTTCGCTAAAATCTTCTCCGAAGAGTTCAAAGGCGAAAAATAGGATGAGCAAATAGACAAAAGTCCCTTTCATATTAATGACTCAATATAATTGATTTATGGCCGTATCTTGGAAGTGGCATTTTAGAATTTACGGATTGCCATTGAGAGGTCGCGGGGGTGGAAAGATCTAGGCTGAAAACCCCGTCGCTTAAACTACCTAAGGATGTTTCGCCGCCAAAGACAAATGCACTTCGACGATCGTATGAAATTTCCATAGAAGGGTAATAAAGATCGGATGGAAGGTTAGCATAAGAATTGAAAGCGGAGGGATTGATTTGACTATATTCGAACGAATTCGTTGGTAGAATCCCGGAAGAAGGTTGGATTAAATTTGATGAAGTAGATCCTCCCGCTATTAAGATTGCTGGCGGATCCGATGGAAAAGGATCTTTTGAATTGGGAATATAACAAGCAGCAGCTGATCCGTGTCGGGCTACGTTCAACGGACTTTCGACGATAAAGGTTGTGGAACTTATACCTGGAATGTATCCATCGGAAGTAGCAAACGGGCTTCCATCCGATGCCCTTCGACCTCCGGCAAAAAAGAGTGAACCCCCGGTATTACAGGAAGCTATGTCGATTCTCTGGAAGATTGCACTATTGGAAACGTATTTTGTCCAAGTTCCTAAAGAAGGGGAAAATTCGTAAACAGTATTTGTCAATGTGCCTGTTTGCATCGCTTCAGATGTGGTTCCGGCGATAATTACGATTGAATTTTCAACCGATAAGGAATTGCCACTTTGATGAGTATTCGGCATCGGAGAAAGGGTTTTCCATAAATTTAAAAACGGATCATATTCATCCACTCGATCGGTAGCGTTGAAAGAAGGCCCAGACTTTATCAAACCGCCCATGACATAGATTTTATTTTTATGCGCAATAATATTTGCGAAAGCTCTCGGAGTTGGCATTTGCGTAATATTAGGGTACCATCGGTTTTCCACCGGATCATACAAATCGATTTGTGAAATTGGATTCCCGTCCGTTCCTATGCCGCCTATAAGCCAAATACCTCTGGTTTTGATTGGATCGTCACTCACTGCGGATTGAAAACTGTTGATCCAAGTTATATCATCGAGATTATTTCCACAAGAAACGGTATAGACGTAATCCGTTTGCGGAATCAATCCGGTTAGGGTGAGGATATGCGATTTTCCGAAATTTAAACTGGGAATTACCTTATCCAAGGTTTCTCTTCCGTAAGTCACGTAAGCATTCATTTCGTCTTCGCAATTCCAGACTAAAGTTGCTGAATTTGGTCCTATGTTTAGAAAGAAAATACTTTTTATGTTATTTTTGCGAGTTTTACTTCCCTCAAATAAAGTAGAATCTCCACACGATAAGAATAACGTGAACGTAACAATAAAGTATCTCATAACAAATACATGGCTCCTAATTCGACTCCTGTCGCACAAAATGTTCCGGCTCTCTCAAATGTACAAAACGAGTCGATTCCAATTCGGAGTTGAACCGAACTGAAATTAATTCCCTGCCATCCAAAACCTAAAATTGCAGAGGGACTCGCTCCGCTATGTTGTTCTCCATTTCCTGTAAAACTTGTAATCGAGGCGCCTAATCCGATATTGAAATAAAAATTCAAACTAGGATTATCGAAGAACACTTTTCCTTTGTTGAAATAGACAAACTGATTTAGAAATAAGTAATTCGCTTCCGAGGTCTTAGATTGTAAATAATCCATTCGAAAAGATAACCGATAACCGGAAAAATCGAAAGCGGAAGGTTCAATAAAAAGAGAGCCTCCATACGATACGGGGTTTGATCGGGAAATTGGAGAGTGGTTTGCTAGAAGATTCAGACTGAATCCGAATCGATTGTTCCAGATCTTACTATGATAAGATAGGTATTTTCGATCTAATTTCGGATGAGGTTCTAGGTTTGAATATGTTTCTAAGAGTTTCTGTTTTTCAATATTAATAAAACCTAAATTTGTTTTTATGACAATTAGTTCTTCTGATTCTTCGACTACAACGCCTACAATTACACTTCCATCTTTTAATTTGAGGGAAGAATAGTGGTAAGAGGTGTCTGCTCCTTTTTTCTTTCTGTCGATCGAAGAAATATCGGATTTGGGAATTTCATACTCTTCGCCTTTCCATAAAAACTTCGTTTTTGCTTCCGTTTCTTCAATTACGGATCCGATAAAAGAATTTCCGTTTTTTAAAACTAATTCCGCCGCATTCAGATCCGAGAAACAGATCACAAATACAATCATTGAATTCCGACCAAAATGTTTCTTGAAAAATGACATTTTAAATGATTCGCAAGTCTTCGGAACCGAGGGAAAAATGAGTTTTCCGGAAGTAGAGGAATTCAATCCATAGGATAAACAAAATTTTCTTATTCCATATTAGGAGGGATAAAAACGGCTCTTCTGATTTCAAAATTATTATGAAACGCTGTCGGAGAATCTCGGATTACCTGCCAGATGTAACCGATTTGATCGGAAGAGGTGCTTACTAAAAAGCTGTTTCTCTGGCATGAAGCAAGGTTGATTCTGACATATAATTCAACTAATCTTCCTCCGGTCCAATCACTAGGGTTGGTCGGATAACTCGCCAATGGAAGACTCTTGACAGTGGATTTGGAACGAGAGGGAACTGTTCCAAAATCGTAAACGGTTGGAAGTCCAGGATACTTTGGGGCAGCATTTGGGTCACAAGCGGAATTATCATAGATCGCCGCCGCAACGGGAACGTCTCTTTGGTTGTCGACTCGTATGAGGGTGTTCATTTTTAAAGTAGAACCAAGTAAAAAGAGATCCTCAAAGTTATTCATGGTGATTTTATTTTCTTTTGGTTTATTAAAGTTTTCGCATGAAACGAAGGATAAAAACAAAACGGAAAGTATTAAATTCTTATTAATATTCATGGTTTTTAATTTCACTCTATTTGAATGGATATTTATTGTTTTCTCTTTTATCCGCAAATCCCCGCAAAGAAACAAGCCGCAATTTCATCAATGGAATTGATTACGACTGGAAAAACTTGCATATTTCCGGTTGCATCGATAACGATTACGGAGAACGGATACAAGCCTAAGAAATTTGCGGTTGCAGGTCCGGTCAGTAGACCGGAAGTCGATAAATTCACTCCGGGCGGATACGCATTCGGATCTCCGGCAATGTACCATTGATAAGGTGAAAATCCTCCTGAAGCGCTGAATTGTATGGAATAAGAGTTCAACCAATTCACTTGACATTCCGGTTGGCAGGTAGAAGTGGAAGGGTCCATTGGAACACCATCTTGCTGAACGGAATACACGAGCGTTATATCAATTTCTTTACCATCGATATCTAAGCCTTTTACGCTTAACGTTCTTCCTACGCCCACGGCTCGGTTCGATTGGCCCGGGATTACAAGTCTATCGTTAAAAAGATCAGCTCGATTGATCTGAAATCGATTCCCGATACTGGAACCAATCGGACCAGAAAATGTAAAAGAATCCGATTGAGTGGATTTATCAAATTGAATTTGAATCGGAGAACTTTGGTAAATTCTCGTGGTATTGGAAGGACTTAGAGCTTTCAGAATGGGGGGTAGAGGAATAAAATTAGTATCATTGATATATTCAGAGTTATGGTAATTTTGGGCTATTCCACCATCAGATTTAACACAAGTGCTTACATCCATACAGCCCATCGAACCGTTAGGAAGTTGAACCGTTTTTCCACAGTATTTTCCATTCGGATCGATTTCCCAGTGGGATGAATAGCCATAAGGAGAACCATATCCGATTTCATCGTCTTTGCAATAACCAAATGTAAATCCATATTCACATCCTTTGCAAGCTGGACTACGCAAACTTATAGCCGTTTGACTCACAAATGCACACACTGGAGGTTTGACACCCCAATCTGCAGGCCAAAACGTGCACGTTCCAATTAAAATGCTTTTTAATTGTTCTTTGCTGATTTTACAATTGTAATAACTGTAACCTAAGCCAATGATTGCAGTGATTAACAATAGTTTCGGAAAATAGCTCTTTTTCACAAATTCCCCTTCCAAGATTGAACGATTTCTTTTATACCAGGTTGATCGAAAATACTTTTGTTCGGATCATACCCGCCTGAGTTTACTAAACTCTTAAATGCATTTTCAATGGAATCCGATTGAACCGGTAAAATCCATTGAAAGTCTTCACTTGGATTATTTGCAGAGTCTTTCAGAATTTCTAAGGCAGATCGATTTGAAACATAAAGGTATTCATTCCTTTTTGAGATTAGAATCTTATGGGGGCTGATTATCTTTTTATAAGGTCTGATCTCGGGGAGAAATTCATATACGTCGGTGATTCTTAAATCTCCGTTAAATGAGTAAATTGCGTCTTCAGAAGGACAAGTTGCGTAAATGACGCCGCTTGAATTGACTGCAATACCTAAAAATTGAGGGGCGTTGTACCTGGCTCCTTTTTGTGTGACAAAAGAAAAGTCTTCCAGAGAATTTGTGAAGTTGAATCGTCCGTTTCCTTCGGAGAATAAAGTTAATTTGGTTCCTTTATTTTCTAAAACACCTAGGAAACCGTTATTATAGGCTAAGGAAAACACTTCTGTCGGTTGCGGATTTATATTCAAAGCGGTTAAAGAATTATTGATTGTATTGAATCTCTTTAATTGTTTTTGGTGATCCAATAAAATCACTTCCTCGTTATCGGGCTTAAACTCAAAAATTGAATAAGCGCCTATGTTTGTTTTGATACAGTTCGGAGTGAAGGTAACGTTACCAGTTGCATTGTATGTGTAACACAGATCTAAAAAGTTATCAGAGGAAATGAAGAGGATTTTTCCGTTAGGAAGAACATAAATTTGCTTATAGTTTTCGATACGATCGTCATGAAAATATCGAATGCTTTGGTTTGAATTGGAGTAAATAATGTTCCCTTTTGGCGAATCTAAGATGAAAAGATTCACATCAGTCTGTGAAAGATTCGTATCGCGAATGGAATCGTTTAGATGAACCACGGAAAAGTCCTGAATCCTACGTAATTCGGGGAAATTCAAGTTTCGGGTGTAAAGGAAACCTACGTTTTCGAAAATTTCTGGGTTGAGTTGGAATTTTGAAACTAACTGAGAACTCTGTAGGTTTGTTGATTTACTGTTATTCCCTTCAAGACGGTTTATCGGAGAGCTATTTTGAGAAAAGAGGCTCAATATTTGAAGTGAAGTAGCGCGGAAATTTCGATCCCCTTCTTGATTCTTACAATGTATGATTGTTGATAAAATAATGGCTAATGTGATTTTTTTACACAAATTTAACATATATTGCAGCATAAGGAATTTAGATTATACTTTATGTCAAATAATAAAATATAATATGAAAATAATTTATTATATTTTGATCTGATTTTATTTGAGTCATTATATTGTTGGGTAAATTGTTTTGTAAATTATTGTCAAATTTTCGAGTTTCATTTGTTTAATTGAAATTTTATTCACCTAAACTTTTTGAAATAAACAGGCTCAGCTTTTTTAAAGAATAGAAAGGGATCAGGAAAAAATAAGGTGATTCGGGAGGAATGTTTAAGGGTGAATGGATTTAAAATTTAGTTTCACAGTTTTTCACTTTGACCTCGCCGCACCTATGTGGCTCGGAAGGCTTTCACTTCTTAGAATTCAATGTATTGCTTCCTATGGGGCGCAATATAAGCTCGAAACACTTTACTAAGTCTCGTTTCGAGCCCCGAATTTGATAGTGGTTGATTGTTGAATTTTAAAAAGAGAAGTATTTTTTTGCTCGAGAGGGGACTCGAACCCCTACACCTAAACGGCACAAGCACCTCAAGCTTGCGTGTCTACCAATTCCACCACCCGAGCGGGTTGCAATGACAGAATGAGAAAAGAGTCTTGGGAGTCAAGGAACTTACGATCAAACCAATTCGTATTTCTTTCGAGTCTTTTTATCTGCGGGATCGATTTGAATTTTTTCCGGATGAAATACGATATTCCAGTAGCGTTTGGAATAAGCGAAGATTCCCGCACAAAGAATCATAACGAGGATGTAACCGGAGATTTCGGGGTGTTTCAAAATACTTTCTCCTGGAATTCGAAATTTGATGAGAGGGATACACATATACCAGAAAACTGTAATCGCTACGAGCCCAACTCCGAACTTTCCCCACCAATTTGGTTTTCCTTGAATTCCCCGTTTGAGGTAAAGAAAGCTTCCCAACCAGATTCCTAAAATTTCACGGATGATGTAAGCGATTAGAATCCAAAGCGGAAACCGAAAATAATGAACGATGACTGAAAGTCCTCCGATTGTCACAATCTTATCGCAGATAGGATCTAAGTATCTCCCGAGAACGGATTCTTGATGGAGGAGCCTTGCAAGAAATCCATCGAGATAATCGGTAAGTACTGCTAAAAGGCATATAAGTATGGCGTAGAAAAGGAATTCAGTTTTTTCCGACGAAGCCATATAAGTTTTTGTGAAAGTGATGAAAAAGGGTAAAAGAAAAACTCTACTGATCGAAAGCAAATTGGAAATGGTGAAGATCCTGTCTTCTAAAAGTTCTTGAGGTTTTTTTTCCTGAACGATCATTTTTGCTTTCGTTCCAATATTTTTATGGAGAGAATTCTGTATTCCAGTAAATGAAAGAATGAATTTCAGGAATAGAATTTTTCGAATTAATTTAAATGAAATCGATTGACCGGAGATGTTCTTTTGAAAAAGTATCAAGAGAACAAGGAGCTGTAGCTCAGCTGGTTAGAGTGCCTGCCTGTCACGCAGGATGTCGCGGGTTCGAGTCCCGTCAGCTCCGAGATTTTCCTTTTTTAAAATCCCATTTAACGTCTACAAATTGTTTAAGGACTCGAAGCTTAGAAGCGAGAGCGTTTTTTCGCTTTCGTAAAAAGTGTAAAAACGCGAAGCGAGTCCATGGATGGACGAGCCGCGACTAAGACGCCGTGGAGCTTACTCTTTCATGATGAAAGAGTGCGTAATGGCGAGTCCCGTCAGCTCCGAGATTTTCCTTTTTTAAAATCCCATTTAACGTCTACAAATTGTTTAAGGGCTCGAAGCTTAGAAGCGAGGACGTTTTATACTTTCGTAAAAAGCATAAAAAAATGCGAAGCGAACCCACCAGTAAGACGCCGTGGAGCAAATTCTTTTGACCCATAGCGAAGAACCTGCTTATAAAAGGCGAGTCCCGTCAGCTTCGGAATTTTTTCTTTTTTCCAAATCAATTTCTTAACTCGATACAAAGTAAACTCGAAGTTTTCGTTTTCATTCAAAAGTTTGGAAGCGTGGTGCGAATTCCGGTCGCATGTTTTCCTGGGAAACTGCTTATATGCGATCTACTGTCTATTGGCATTTAATTGTATAGGTGAGGTAGGTTTGAACTTACGTTATTAATTATTCACCTACGAAATAGAAAATTTTGTTTGTTTTTGAATAGACTGAGAAGCTCTTTTCGTGGAAAATATACGGGGTTATAAACGTACTTGGAGAGGAAATCATGAAAAAGATTATAATTTTAATACTTTTCCTATTTGGATTTTCCAGTGGAATTTTTGCAATTTCGGAAATAGAAGAGTTGTTAATCAAAGAGGCAACGAATCCGGAATTAAAAAAGATCGCAAAGGAGTATCTGATTAAGAAAGCGAAGGACCATAAGGATCTTGCGGAAAGGTATAAAAACCTATCCAATTTGAGTAAAGGTGGAAAAGCGATTTCTTCTATTGAAGAACACAAAAAATATAAAAAATTAGCGGAGCATTGTGAAAAAGAAGCGAGTATTTACGAGCATGAAGCTAATAATCTTTAGGACTTGTTCCAAAATCTCGATAGAATTCTTGAATAAACGAAAATTTTAAAAGACTCGAATAATTTCGGTACGGGCTCAAAGAAAATTTCGCATTTTGGAAGAAGTTTCCGAATCCTTTTTTTTCTTTCTCAGAAAAAGAATTAGAATCTTGTAAATATAACTTGTCGAGGCTCCTAGATTCCGAGGTTTTAAAACAGACTCCTAAATATATTCTTCTCCGTCCTTTTTAACAAAGATGGTTCCTTCTTCTTCCAATTCTCGGACGAAGTTTAAGATGACGTTTCTTGCATCGTTGATTTCTCGTAAGGTGAGTTTGCCTCTGATTTCCATCATGTCCAAAATTTCCGCGGCCCGGTTTCGGGACATGGCATTCAAGAAATGATTTCTGAGTTCGTCTCCAGCTCCGCGCAGAGCCATGCTGAGACAATCGTCGTCACCTATGCGGTTGATTAAAATTCTCATTTCCTTCTGGTCCAAAGCGAGGATGTCTTCAAAAGTGTATAACTTTTCTTTGACTTGTTTAGCGAGTTCCGGAGAATTCGCTTCTAACTCTTTGAGAATATTCTCTTCTTGGGATTTGTCCATATGATTGAGAATGTTTGCAAGTGCTTCCGCTCCTCCCGCCTCGCTGTATTCGGAACGATCTCTTTGTTCGTATTTTTTCTTGAGAACTCTCGCGATTTCTTTGATCGCATCGGGATGGGTTTTAGTCGTATTTGCAAGACGATAGGCGACACTTGCTTGAAGTTCGCTCGGGAAAAATTTTAGAATGTCAGCGGCTTTTTTGGGGCTCATGAACGCGAGAGTAACTGCGACCGTTTGGGGGGATTCGTGTTGAAGCAGACTTGCAAGAGTTCCCGGTTCGGCCTCGCTTAAGAATGAAAAATCGTCTTCTATATCTTTTCGGGAAAGTTTACCGAGAATATTTTCCGCTTTTTCTTTTCCTAGGGATTGTTGCAGAATTTCCCGAGCGGCATCCATACCACCTTTGATTTCTCCGTCACCTGGAAGGACTGAATTCTTAAATTCTAAGAGAACTTCTTCTTTTTCCTTTTTGGAAACCGTTTTAATCTGTGCCATTTCCAGGATAATCTCTTCGATCATAGAATCGTCGAGTTTCGATAGAACTTTGGCGGCGTCTTCTTTATTTAAAGAGAGGAGGAGCAGGGCCGATTTTCTGGTTTTTTCTTTTCGAGCCGATTCTTTTTCCACTAAAATAAAATCCTTAACCTGTAAGTAGGCGAAGGGGATGTTCCATAAGATCTCGGAATAAGGAAAGAAATCTAGCTCCTGTCGCTCCATCTATGACTCTGTGATCACAAGAAAGTGTAACGTTCAAGATTTTTCCTGGAACGACGCTTCCAGCCTTGAACACCGGTTTTTCAACGAGAGCGCCTACTGCGAGAATTGCCGCTTCGGGTTCGTTGATGACTGCGGTAAACGAAGAGATTCCAAACATTCCGAGATTGGAGACGGTAAAGGTGCCGTCCGTGTATTCCCCCGGTTTGAGTTTTCTGTCTCTTGCCCGGGAAGCAAGTTCTTTTATCTCTCGACTGATTTCGAGAACGGTTTTCTCTTCCGCGTTTCGAATATAAGGAGTGATGAGGCCTCCTTCAATCGAAACTGCGACTCCGATATCGACTCTTCCATACTCAAGGATATGATCTTCTCTCCAGGAAGAATTAACTTCTGGAACTTGCAACAAAGCATAAGAACACGCTTTGAGAATGAGATCGTTTATGCTGACTTTTCCCTGGCCGCTGAGTCCAAGGTCTCTATTGATAGAGTTTCTGAGATCGTCGATCGGCTCCGCGTCCAATTCCATCGTAAGATAAAAATGAGGGATGGTCGAAGTGGAATGTGAAAGACGAGAAGCGATTGTTTTTCTCATTCCTGTAAGTTCCAACTTACGGTCTTGTCGCTTAACAAAAGAATTTCTGTCACCGCCACCCGACTGATAAGAGAGAATGTCTCGTTTGATGATCCTCCCTCCGGGACCGGAGCCAATCACTTCACCAAGATTGATTCCTTTTTGAAGGGCGAGATTTTTTGCTAAAGGAGAGGCTTTGATCGGACGACCGTCGCGCACCGATCGAAGTGGAGAATGTTCCGATTCTTCCGAGCCGAATGCAGAGGATGTTTTTAATCCGGAAGATTTTTCTTTGGTTGTGGATAAACCGTCGTTTCCGACATTCTTCCCTGCGCCCGACGTTGGGGAGGACGAGACAGAAGCTTCACTTTGCGCGGGAGAAGTTGACCCTGTTGCGGATGACGCGCTCGGTGTAAAGGTAGTAGCTTGGCTTGGTGCGGCCGAACTTTCTTTTTTAGCTGGAATGGATTTCTTTGCGGTTTCGACTAATGTTGAAATGTCTTCTCCCGATTTACCGATGATTGCGACGGGGGCGCCGACGGGAAGTAGGGATCCTTCGGGTGCGAGAATTTCCAATAAGACTCCAGTTTCAAAAGCTTCCATTTCCATGACGGCTTTGTCTGTTTCCACTTCGGCGATGATTTCTCCTGGAGAAACTGAATCTCCTTTTTGTTTGAGCCAGCGGACGATCTTGCCTTCCGACATAGTAGGACTGAGTTGAGTCATCTCTGCAATTTTAGCCATTTTGAATCTTCCTCGCTCTTTTTATTCGAGCATCCCCCGAACCTTCGCAATGATTTTTTCTTCACTCGGAAGAGAGGCTTTTTCCAGGTTTGCAGCATAGGGCATGGGAACATCTTCCTGAGTGATTCTTTCCACTGGAGCGTCCAGATCATCGAAAGAATTTTTCTGAATGAGATAAGCGATTTGAGAACCGAAGCCCGCCACCTCCCAACCTTCTTCCACGATCAAAGCTCGGTTCGTTTTTCGGATCGAAGTGTAAATCGCTTCTTCATCCAAAGGTCGGATGGAACGAAGATCCAAAACTTCCACCGAAATTCCTTCTTTCGAGAGTTTCTCCGCAGCAGGTAGGACATACATTAAGCCTCTCGACCAGCTAACAATCGTTATATCGGAACCCTCTCGTTTGAGATCTGCTTTTCCGAAAGGGATCGAATATTCCTGATCGGGAACTTCTCCTCTGGTTCCGTATAACACTTCGCTTTCGATAAAGATCGTAGGATTATTATCTCGGATTGCCGTTTTTAAAAGACCGCAAGCATCCGAAGGAGTATAAGGAGCGATCACTTTCAAACCGGGGATGTGTGCATACCAACTTTCAAACGATTGAGAATGTTGGGCTGCGAGTCTTCCTCCGGCGCCACCCGCACCTCTAAAAACAATAGGAATCGGAAATTGACCCGCGCTCATATAGTTCATCTTGGCGGCAGAGTTGATGATCTGATCGATCGCGACGAGAGAAAAATTCCAAGTCATAAATTCGATGATCGGTCGTAAGCCCACCATCGCCGCTCCGATTCCCACGCCTGCGAAACCGTTTTCGGAGATAGGAGTATCGATGACTCTTTTTTCTCCGTATTTGGTGAGCATTCCTTGCGAAACCTTATAGGCTCCGTCGTAGTGGCCGACTTCTTCTCCCATGAGAAAGATGTTCGGGTCCTTATCCATTTCTTCGCACATCGCTCTATTGAGAGCTTCTCTATACGTGAGAATCGCCATTACAGATCCTCCGCATAAACATTCTTATATAGCCAACCTAGTGGAGGTTCTTCGCTTTGGTCTGCGAACCGGATTGATTCTTCCACTTGAGTTTGTATATCTATATCTAGTTTTTCTAATTCTTCTTCTTTCCATTCGGAATGAAGAAGATCGTCCTTTGCTTTTAAAAGAGGATCGCTTTTTTTGTAACGATCCAATTCTTCTTTGGTTCTATATTTTGCGGGATCGGACATGGAGTGACCTCGAAAACGGTACGTGGAAATTTCCATGAGAGTGGGGCCCTCTCCTCTGCGTGCACGCTCTACGGCAACGCTAACGTGATCTCGAACCTTACGAACTTCGTCTCCCTCAATGTGATCTCTTGCGATATCGTAAGCTCCTGCACGAACCGAAACGTCCTTCACCGAAAGTGCTCTATATTCCGGTGTTCCCATTGCGTAGTGGTTGTTTTCGCAGATCATTACGAGAGGAAGTTTCCAGATTGCGGCGAGATTCATTCCTTCGTGAAAGGAACCGATGTTTGCGGCACCTTCTCCGAAAAAACAGATTGTGACCGAGTCTTCGTTTTTGAACTTGGATGCGTAAGCGATTCCCGCCGCCAGGGAGATATGACCTCCCACGATTCCGTGTCCACCCATAAAACGTTTGTTCTTATCAAAGAAATGCATTGAACCTCCGTAACCTTTGGAGATCCCCGTCCTTTTTCCGAAGAGTTCGGCCATCAAAGCCTTCGGATCCAAGCCTCTTGCAAGCGCGTGACCGTGATCCCTATAGGTGGAGACGATGTAGTCTTGTTCTTTGAGGGCTGCGATCGATCCGACTCCCACTGCTTCTTGTCCAATGTATAGATGGCAGAATCCACCGATTTTGCCGATACTGTAAGATTTAGCGGCGCCTTCCTCAAATCTTCGGATGAGAAGCATCTGTTTGTAGAGTTCGAACAGGTCCAGGGTTTCTTTTTTGGTTTTGGGATGATTGTTCATAAAATTAGATTTTGAAAACAATCGCAAAGTATCTTTCCGGAATCGACTTATGCAAACCGATTTCGTTTCCGCTTAAAAAAAAATCCAAAGATTTGAACTGGACAAAAACTTCTTTTCGTAAAAGAAGAATTGGATTTTCATTCATTGTTATGCGTACGATTTTACTCACAGAAGACGAACCGGGAATTCGAGATACGATTCGAGTCGTTTTAGAATCAGAAGGTTTTAAAATGATCTATGCGATGACCGGTAACGAATGTCTTTCTCTTTTAAAAGAATCTCCCGATCTGTTGGTATTGGATGTAGGACTTCCGGATGGAAACGGTTTTGAAATTTTGAAAGAGCTTAGAAAGAAAAACTCTATCCCGGTCATTTTACTGACCGCCAGGGAATCGGAACTTGACCGGGTTCTCGGTCTGGAATTAGGCGCGGACGATTATATGGTAAAACCGTTTAGTCCTAGGGAGTTGGTAGCTAGAATCAAAGCCGTTCTGAGGAGATATGACGGAAACTCCGAAAAAAAACAAACTGAGTTTTTAGCGGACGAGGATCGTAAGGTTATTTATTATTACGGTAAATCTTTAACTTTAACTCCTTACGAATACAAAACACTTCTTTTATTTTTAAAACGACCCGGAAAAATTTTCACTCGGGAGGAAATTATGGACAATGTTTGGATGGAACCGGAAGAAAGTTTTGATCGAGCCGTGGACACTGTAATCAAAAATATTCGATCCAGGTTAAAGGAAATTCGACCGGATACGGATCCGATAGAAACTAGACGAGCCCAAGGTTACGGATTGAAGGAAACATTATGAGTCTTTGGATACGAATTGTGATTGGTTTTTTTTTGCCTTTTTTGCGGGTTATTATTACTTCGTAGATAAAATTGAAGATTCGATTCGACCGCGTTATATGGAAACCGTGGAGGAATCTTTAAACGATACGGCGTACCTTTTAGCCTCTTTATTGGAAAGTGAACTATTTCAAAGGAACGTTTCCTTGGAAAAAACAAGCGAGCGCGTGTTTTCACCTATATTAAGAATCTCTAAAGAAAAAAAATTAAATTCTAAAATTTTCGAAATCACCAAGAAGAAAGTAGATTTGCAGTTGTATGTGGTTGATGAGCGTGGAATCGTGATCTACGATTCGGAAGGAATTAGAAAAGGACTCGATTATTCCAAAAAGAACGACGTGTATCTCACCTTACAAGGGAAATACGGAGCGAGGTCCAGCCCTTTGATGGTTTCCGAATCCGATAAAGGATTGTTTATCGCAGCCCCGATCCGACGAAACGAAAAAATCATCGGTGCGGTTACGGTAATCAAACCCAAAAAAAGTATAGTTCCTTTTATCGAATCGACCCGAAAGAAATTTTGGAATCTGAGTCTGTATGTGGCTCTTTCCATAATTGTTTTGTTTATTAGCATTTTATATTTCTTGTTTTCGCCGATTCGAAAATTATCCGAGTATGTTTCGGCTTTAAGATTTCAAAAACGGGTTCCTTTTCCGAAAATCAGTGTGCCTGAGATACGAGGATTGGGAGAAGAAATGGATCGATTGTTTCGGGAACTTGCGGGAAAAGAATACGTGGAAAATTATGTGCAATCCATGACTCACGAGATCAAGAGTCCTTTATCTTCTTTACTTGCCTCTTGCGAATTGATTGTCGAAAATCCGGATCGTTTAGAATCTTTAATTTCTAATATTCAATTAGAAGGAAAAAGAATCCAAGCGATTTTAGAAAAACTTTTAGAGCTTAGTTCTTTAGAAAATCAATCTCAGTTGGAAAAAACTTCGAATCTCAATTTACAAGACGTGGTTCAAGAGACGATTGTTTCTTCTATTTCGGAAGCCGTCCGAAAAAAAATAAAACTGAAAGAGTTAACCGAAACTGTATGGGTGGAAGGAAATTCTTTCTTTTTAGGAATGGCTCTTCGGAATTTAGTTCAGAACGCATTGGATTTTTCAAACTCGGGATCTGAAATTACGGTTCGTTGCGGTAAAAAAAACGGATTTCCCTTTTTAGAAGTGGAAGACTCCGGTTCTGGAATTCCATCGTATGCTTTGGAAAGAATTTTTGAGAAATTCTATTCTTTGCCTCGTCCTGACACTGGACGTAAAAGTTCCGGATTGGGTTTGGCATTTGTAAGAGAGATTGCAAAATTACACGATGCGGATTTGCAAGTGAAAAACGGAACTTCAATGGGTGTGGTAGCTCGGATTTGTTTCAAAAAAAAATTTCAACAATAGAACCGGTTTTTAGCTACGGATTTTAACGGCAAATTCTTTGTCCCAATATAGAATTTCTTTCAAAATTCAGGTTGTTTAATAAGGATCAGTAAGTGCGAGTCCTAAGGTCCTCACACAATCCTCACAATTCGCCCATCAGTTTCTCATTCTTACGTTACATACTCTTAAGGCAAGGGTAGGTAGTATGATTAAAATTCAATCTTTTGTAAGTATCAGAATGTTGTTCTTTTCCATATTTTTGATCGGACTTTTAATTCCGACTTATATGGTCTGGGAAAGTCGAGGAAGAATCTTAGTGGAAAAAGCCCATTTGAGTAAGAGTGACATTTTGAGCAGGGAAGAAAAAATGAAATGGTGGGAACAATCATACCGAACGCACGAAGATGATGGATGCGCGGATTGATCATTGGAGAAAATAATATGTTTAAAATTCAATCGTCTGTGAGTCTTAGGATTTTAATTTTAGGAATAATGCTTGGTTTACTGTTAATTCCGATCGGCTTGGTCGGTTCGTTGGTTTTTGAAAGACAGGAAAGAGCCGGAGAAGCGTTAGGAGAAATGAGTTCCAAATGGGGTGGTAAGCAGGAGATGGCCGGCCCTTTTTTAGTAATTCCTTATCAGGCGCTCGAAGAAGAAATAAGAGCAGATAAGCATGGAAAGGAAATCAGTGTTCAAGTAAACGTATTCAAAGAAATGTATTTTCTTCCGGAAAAACTCAGTTTAGAAACGGATTTAAAAGCAGAAAAGAGAAAGAGAGGTATTTATGAAGCGGTTTTATATCATGGAAATGTAAAGTTCCAAGGAAATTTTAAACAACCGTCCTTTTCTGATTTTCCAATGAATACAAAAAAAATTTTCTGGGCGGAATCAAAAATGATCGTTGTTGTCAATGACGCAAAGGGAATTGGAAATGATGTTAAATTGTTTTTAGCTGAAAAAGAAAAAACGTTTCAACCGGGTTCTTCTTCCGAACATTTTACATCTGGGTTACATTCCAAAATGAATCTTTTGGATTTTAAGTTTCCGCTTACGTTTCAAATTCAAATTCCAACTCAAGGTTCTGATTCTATGGGTTTAATTCCACTGGGTAAAGAAACTAAGATCCAAATTTCTTCGAATTGGAAAGATCCGTCTTTTGAGGGAAGTCTTTTACCAAAGGAAAGAAGCATCTCTGAAAATGGATTTCAAGCAACTTGGGAATCTTCTTATTTTTCTAGAAATTATCCACAAGTAATTTCTTCCGAGGAACGCTCAACTTTGGGTACTATTTTATCTTCTGGACTTGGAGTTCGTTTGATCGTTCCTGTGGATCATTATTTAAAATTAGAAAGATCTATCAAATACGCGATTTTATTGATCGCAGCTAGTTTTGCTCTTTTCTTTTTATTAGAAATTTTTGGAGGAAAAATTCTTCATCCATTTCAATATCTAATGATTGGATTTGTTATGGTGGTATTTTACATTTTAAACTTATCTTTGTCAGAACATTTAGGTTTTATAATATCTTACGCGATTGCATCTCTTGCGGTTTCGGGTCTCATATTTTATTATGCGACTTCCATTTTACAAAGTAAAAAGAGAGGATTCATTGCTGGAGGATTTTATTTCGGTCTATATTCTTTCTTGTATGTGATTTTATCTTCCGAAGACTACGCCTTACTTATCGGTTCCATTGCGGTGTTTGTATTTTTAGCGCTTTTAATGCATTTCACCCGAAAGATCAACTGGTATTCTTTTGGGCTTCAAGGATCGGAAGAAACAAAGTAAAATATTTCGAAACGGTTTAAAATTTTTCAGAACCGTTTGATAACGTGAGAAATAGGAAAATTTTTTCTAAAAGTAGGAGTTCCTACAGATACAAAGATGATTTTACGCCTAATTTTCTGGTTTCTAAAAGGTAAAAATGTGGGAACTACCACATTTTTACCTTCCGAGGTACGCAAACTTTTGAGAAATGAATTCCTTACTTCGAACTCACGTTAATTACAATGGAAATGTGATTGAATTTGTAGGAACTCACACCTTCAAGACGCTTCTGTAGGAACGCTAACTTCTTCACCAACTGCTTTTTTCGGGTTTTGAGATTCCTATACATTTAAAAGGTTATAACAATAATTATGAATGAATCCAAATTATTTGATGTGATCCGAGAGTGAAATTGGAGACCCTAAAAAAAAAATTAGACGAAGGTTACAATCCATCCGCTTTTGAAGAAGAGGGATACAACAATGCACTTTCTTTGTCCGCTTATATGAAACAGTCGGAAATGATCGAGTATCTTTTGAAAAAAGGAGCATCTGTCAACGATAGAGTCAAAGGCGGGCCTACTGCGCTTCACAATGCAGTTTGGTAATATGATAAACGATCGATGGAACTTCTTTTGGAGGCCGAGCGGAAATTAACGCAGCGGACGATGTAGGTTGAACTCCTATTTGGCTTTCGGATCGATGGAGCCATTTTCCATTTTGATTGAACGTGATGCTTGAGTGGACGGTGTATCAGGTGGAAAAACTCTTCTTGAGAGAATCACTTTGGACTGCTCCTTTTTAACAGGAAGAGGGGATTAAAATGTTAAACTGAGATGCCCCCATTTTTAATACCAGTGTGATGTGTCAAAATCCACTTAAGTAGAACGTCTTAAATATTCCTTCGGAGTCATCCCCCGAGAGAACTATGCGGCCTTTCCGAATTATAGAAATTTCTCCAGTCTTCGACAAGGCGCTGAGCTTCTTCCAAATTTTTGAACCAATTTTCGTTTAAACATTCGTTTCGCATTTTTCCGTTAAAGCTTTCGATGAAAGCATTCTCGGTAGGCTTGCCCGGTGTGATAAAATGAATATCGACTCCTTTTTCGAAAGCCCAACGTAAAAAAGTTTTTGATGCGAATTCGGGACCGTTATCCACAACAATTTGCTTTGGTAGCTTACAGACTTCAGATGCTTCATTCAAAATTCTTACTAAGCGTTCGGAAGTGATTGAGAATTCTGTCTGCGTTACCACGGCGAATCTTCCAAAGTCATCGATAATATTCAAAATTCTGAATCTTCTTCCCGAGTAGAGTGAGTCCGACATGAAATCCATGGACCATCTTTCTCCAGAATTCTTAGGAACAAGCTTTGGAACTGATGGTAACGATAGTTTCTTTCGCTTTGGTTTGATTCGATATTTTAAGCCCAATTCGGAATACAAGCGATAGATTCGTTTATGATTTACTCGTTCTTCTTGCCGTATGAAGTCATGGATCTGTCTGTAACCCGCCCTTTTATACTTATATGCTAAAGAACGAATTCGATCTTTTAGTTCTATGTCTGGATCCTGAATTTTGGAACGATACCGAAAGCCAGTCCGCGAAACGCTCAAGAGTCTACAGGACTTGCGTTCCCCGAGCTTTGATTTGATTAACATGACCGCCTCTTGTTTCTGCTCTCGGCTTACCACTTTTTTTCAAGTAACATCTTGATTGCTTCATTTTCTAAAGCTAATTCTGCATACAGTTTCTTGAGCTTACTATTCTCTTCTTCCAAAGTTTTCATCCGCTTTAGATCGCTCAGTTCGAGACCACCATATTTCGAACGCCAACGGTAAAATGTATTTCCGCTGATTCCATACTTCCGACAAATATCTGGGGTCGAAACTCCTGATTCCGATTCCTTTAGAATCTTATGGATTTGTTCTTCGCTGAATCGTTTCTTCATATTTTCCTCCAAGTTTATGATTCTTCTGGAGGATTTCAAACATTCTAACTGGTCCTAAATTCGGGGGATAGGTCAAAACAAACTTGTAGAACTTGGTCTTAAAGTCTCTAATGAAAAGTTAGATGAATCGATGGAGACTTTTTTGATGAAAACGATCTATCTTATGTGTCACAGATTTTAAAGGCAAACGAAAGGGAAGAAGAAACGATCTATTGTGCATGAGGAACTAGAAACAGGGGTAATGCAATGCAGCATTAATCGCCACAGGCGAGGAAATATATCTTGAGCTTCTTAACGATTACATTCATTCGATTGATATTGATCATACGCTTCATTTGCATGAACTGATAGGGCGTAGCACGCAAAGCCTATTTTAAAGTTCAATTGGCCTCCATTGAGAACGCACTTTGACGAGCTGGGTTTGACTCGTTAGGCTATTCCCATGAAATATTTCTAAGAATTTCAATTTTCGCTCCAAAAATGTGAGAGTTCCTACATTTGTGCCCCGTACAAAAATTTAAATTTACGAGTGTGATATTTTAGCAAACGGATTCCACAAAAGCGTTCCATTGTTAGAAAAATCCAATGCAAAATAAAAAATACTTACGAGAATTTTGAAATCGATCGAATCTAAGATTAGCCCAAAAAAGAATCAATTTTTTCAAAAAAAAGTATAAAATTTGAATTCCTAAAAAACTGTCATTTTCTATTAAAATCATCGAAAAATGGCGATTTTTAAAGAAAATTCTCACTTATCCTAGACTTAATCCAGAAGACCGAATCACCGAAGATAGAGTAGGAAGAAAAAGGACTCGGGTATGATTTCCCGTTCGTTCGTTTTCTTCTAAAATAAAGAAATCAATTAGGCCAAAACCAAACTCACAAGGGGCTCGGGCACGGATGCCGGAGTCATGATCAGTTTCAAGGAGGAAACCCATGATCATCAATCACAACTTAGCCGCGATCAATTCCCATCGCGTTCTGAAATTTCAGAATAACGAAGTAGCGAAGAATATGGAAACTCTTTCTTCCGGTATGCGTATCAACCGTGCCGGTGATGACGCTTCCGGCCTCGCCGTTTCTGAAAAAATGAGAACGCAGGTAAAAGGCCTCAGACAAGCTGAGAGAAACACCGAAGACGGTATGTCTTTGATCCAAACTACGGAAGGTTATCTGCAGGAAACGAACGATATCATTCAAAGAGTTCGGGTTCTGGCTATCCAGTCTTCCAACGGAATCTATAGCGCCGAAGATCGCCAGATGATTCAAGTTGAGGTTTCTCAGCTCGTGGACGAGATCGATCGCATCGCTTCTCAGGCTGAATTCAACAAGATGGCTCTCCTTCAGGGGGACTTTGCAAGAGGTTCTAGAACTTCTTCCATGTGGTTCCACATCGGGCCGAACCAGCACCAAAGAGAAAGAGTGTATATCGCGACTATGACTGCGAAATCTCTCAACCTCATTAAGGCTGATGGTTCACTCCTGACGTTGTCTACGGCTGAATTCGCTAATGACTCTATCGGGGTTCTGGACGATGCTCTGATGAAAATCAACAAACAAAGAGCAAACCTAGGAGCATACTTCAACAGACTGGAACACGCTTCCAAAGGTCTGATGGTTGCTTACGAAAATATCCAGGCTTCAGAGTCGAGAATCAGGGACACAGATATGGCGGAGGAAACCGTTGCATTTACGAAGAACCAAATTCTGGTTCAATCGGGAACAGCAATGCTTGCTCAGGCTAACGTAAGACCTCAGTCGGTTCTCCAGCTTCTTAGATAAGATTTTGACCTCAACGGTTAAGATCTTACGGTCGCCGAAAGTTTCGGCGGCCGTAAGAGCAGGTGAATAACTGACCGGAAGAGGAATACATTTCTTCGGGAATGTGTTTCCTTCCGGAATTGATTCCTAAGGTCCGTTTGATTCGACCTTTTTAAGAAGCCGCTTTCGCGGCTATTCTGGCTTGAAGTTCCCTAAAAGTACGACGGAAGGTTTTGTCAAAGAACATTCTAAGAAAGAATTAAAATATTAGAATATTCTCTTTCCGTGGTCCTTTTGAGGATCAAAGAGGTTTGTTGAATTGCTGATAGCTATATAATAAAGTATCTAATATTTTGTATTGAAACAGTGTTTCGTCATAAAATTAACGATACTCAACTTTATAGAAATTAGTAATAACGATTGATAATCGAATATAACTCCGTGGTAGGACGCCTGGTCTGTCAGGTGGTCTGATTTTTGTCCATCCCGGAGCACCGGACAGACCATGTCCGGCCGACGAATAGGGAGATTTGTCGGTTCATCTCTACAAAGGAGTGTAGAATGATTATCAATCACAACCTGAGTGCGGTGAATGCTCACCGTTCTCTAAAGTTCAACGAGCTTGCTGTGGACAAGACGATGAAGGCTTTGTCTTCCGGTATGCGGATCAATTCCGCGGCGGACGACGCTTCCGGCCTCGCCGTTTCCGAAAAGCTAAGGACGCAAGTAAATGGTTTGCGTCAGGCTGAAAGAAACACCGAAGACGGAATGAGCTTCATACAAACTGCCGAGGGTTTTCTCGAACAGACGTCGAATATCATTCAGAGAATCCGGGTGCTTGCCATCCAGACCTCGAATGGTATCTACAGCAACGAAGATAGGCAGCTTGTGCAGGTGGAAGTATCTGCGCTGGTGGACGAAGTCGACCGAATCGCTTCTCAGGCTGAATTTAATAAATTCAGACTATTTGAGGGGCAATTCGCGAGAGGATCCAGAGTCGCTTCCATGTGGTTTCACATGGGACCGAATCAAAATCAGCGTGAGAGATTTTACATTGGCACGATGACTTCGAAAGCCCTGAAGCTTGTAAAGGCGGACGGGAGACCGATCGCGATTTCTTCTCCGGGAGAAGCCAACGATGTTATCGGTTTAGCGGATGCGGCTCTTACGAGGATCATGAAGCAGAGAGCGGATATGGGGGCTTACTACAATAGGCTCGAATATACCGCAAAAGGTCTGATGGGTGCGTATGAAAATATGCAAGCATCGGAATCCAGAATTCGGGACGCCGATATGGCGGAGGAAGTTGTCTCGCTGACCACAAAACAGATATTAGTGCAGAGTGGTACGGCAATGTTGGCGCAGGCAAACATGAAACCGAATTCAGTTCTCAAGCTTCTGCAGTAGCTCTAGGAAGCCTTCCAGGAGGGAAGGTAGACAAAAAGGTTCCACCGGAAGGCATCTCTTCCGGTGGATTTTTTTTTACTGAGAGTTGGAATTTTTTCCAAAAATTCAAAAAGATTATTAAATTTTCTATGAAGATTTCGAATTATAAAATTTTACAGAAATGCTCGTAGAGTCCATAATTATTTTTAAGAATATTCTAATTTTTGAATTTTAGAGATTAAAGCTGATTCCTAAATCGCCCGATGCCGGAAGCTTTTACGGAGATTTTCTGCGAAAAGGCGATTCAAAATCGCAAAAATAATACGACGCGATGTAATCTACGGCAATTCCTTCGTTTTGTGAGAAGTTCACGATGATATTTTTATCCGAGTTTTACTGATCCCGCACAAATAAATACCGTCAATTTTAACACAGTCCTCATTTAAAGACAGAATCTTGGAACTCTATTATTAATAGAAGATCGGGCCGATTGCGCTGCCTCTTGTTTTACGGCGTAGTGCGTTTTTTTAATACCGACCATTTTGTTCAGACTCGCTCGGTCTGGTCCAATTCCTAATTTCAATCACCAAACAAATAACTTACTGAGCCTTCCGATTGCTCTCAACGCAAACAGATTTCAAGTCATTCTTTTTTATAACTGAAGACATTCCATATTCTTTAAGTACTTTTTCAAACTGAATTTCCCCGAAAAAGCGGACCTGCGGAAGTTTAACGACGATAAAGTCTATTTAAGATCCAATAAATTACCAAAGTATTTTAGCGCTTTGATTACTATGGTGTGATTTTTATTCTCATATTTTTACGTTAGTCGATTTCGGTCTAGTTTTATATTTATCGTATTTATTTGAGTTTGTTGAAAATGAATTGAATTTTTAGCCTTAGGTTTTTTTGCGAACTTATCGGTTTTAAGTTTTGTGTGACTCAGGGAGTATTGTAATGATTTGTACATATATTATTAAATATTAATGTTATGTTAAAAAATATTTTTTATTTGACGTATGTTTATAATTTTGAGCAAAAGTAACGTTATCTGAAATTGTATGATGTTTTGTGTAATCGATTTTTTTGTATATTCCTTGTGTGACGTTATTCGAGTCTTTTTGTAAAGTTGGGTTTTTGGTTCTATAGTGCTATGATAAGGCGTAATTTGGCTCTGGCACGTTATGTTTTATTTGATTTGTGGAAATAGGTATCTTTATGAAAAAAGCGAATATGATCGGGAGGTTGATTATTTAAGTGTAAAGAGGCGATAAGGCGAAATTCGATTTTATAAAATGTTCGGTGCGCCTTAATTTCGAAACCGCACCTTGCAAGTATCTGTGTTTTGTAAAATAGAAGCGAAGTTAGACAGCTTAGACTGAAAATAAATTAAGCAAGGGCATGATGTTAGGATGAAAAAAGAACAAGAGACTTTGAAAGCAAAGTTTTCAAAGTTATATTTATCAAAAATGGCTGGAGTAGGGAGTAGGTTTTTTCTACTCGTTTTTGTTATTTCGACGACGTTGTTTTGTATTCCCGGAAAAAAGACTTCGAACAGTAAGGTTATGCTTCTGGCGTGGTTGGTCGGGGAGATGAATTCGTATAAAGAAGGTCAAGTATACCAAAACGCTAAACATTTAACCGGACCTCTGGGTCAAGTCGAGTACCGAGGTTTGGATTTTTTTGATAATGTCGCCTTCAATGGGGTCGGAAGACATAATTGGCAGGAAGCTGGGGATGCAACTTTCAACGTTGGAGTAATGTTAGGCGCGATGGCTTGGAGGTATAAAAATACCCGTGATCCGGATACCCTCGCTCTTATAAGGAGATACGTAAATTATTATAAACTAATGCAATCTCTGAATAATGGAGGGTTGGGTCGAAACTTCGTCAATATAGAGGCATATAACCAATTTTTACCTTGTAATAAAAATGGAACGCAGGGTGCTCGGGCCGACAATGCATCTTGTGGGACCATGAGATATACCGATTATGCGTTCGAAGATCAATACTATAAATTTAGATATGATTTTTCTCTAGACGCAGCGATTCATTCTCTCGTCGGACTTTACTGGACTTATGTATTTGTCGATGAGTTGAAACCAGATATTGTCCAAATTTGCGAAAGTCTTTTGAGATATTATGAGGCTAGGAATTATATGGTTCGAGATTCTAATAACGTAGAACTTCGATATGGTAATCATAATCCTGCAATCAATCCGGTGGCTAAAATCAACGAAGTGATATTGAAATACATCGCCCGGGGACAGATAACGGATTTGGGGGCTTGGAGAGAGATTATAACTCTTGGTTCCGTTGTCATAGGATTAGTGGTTCAGTCGGAAGACGCCAATTTTTTCAACCACTACATGCTTCTCAAAGGAGTCGGTGTTTTAGTTCATATGGGATACCCGTTGCAAAATGGATTAAAAAATTTAATCAATGCGGTGCATGATCAAAGTCATGAACTCGCGGATTCCATGGATATTTATTTTTTTCAGACTTCTAAAATACACGTAAAAGATAAGGGTGGATTTCCTCTCTACAATTATCATTGTTTGGTAGATCAAACTTTTTCAGATATATTAGGACTTTTTGATAGAAAACCTTACAATAAGTGGGAGTTTTCTCCTTATCGGAGATGTGTCGTGAGACAACCTTCCGCTTTAGGATTGAATCCAGATTTCTTAGAGGCTTATTGGTTGTGGTAATCATCAGAAGGATAATCAAGAAAATTGAGTTGAAAACTTTGTATTGAAACTTCGTTCAATTTATCATAAATTTGTTATGATAAATTGAATTGCTTCTTCAAATGGATTTATAATGATGAAGGCGGGTTGAAAAATAAAATTCCGCCTTCGTTATTCTTATGGTCTACATGGGTTTTTGAATTTGAAAAACGAAGTCTATTTTAAAAAAATAAATATGAGTGTATTAACTGATAGAGTGGTATTTGATTCGATTTGTAAGTTACATAGTGAGAGAGTATATGATTGAAAAATCGAAAGATTTTATATAGGCCACTTTTGTATTTAGAATCCGCCTTAAAATTTTAGGATGTGGGAACTCCTATATTTTTAGCTTTTAAAAACCAGAAGATAATCAACTTCTAACTTCTTAAATAGAAGGACTTCTACTTTTGAAAAAGTTTTTCTAATTTTCTTACGCCGATCTCGCGTTGTTTTAAAGTTTTGAGAACAGGATTAAAAGAAAAACAATGATTTGAGGTTTGATCAAAATACCAAAATTTTTTCACAATTAGAAATTGCACGGATTAAAACGTATGAGTTTCGCTAACCGAGCTATTGTTGCTTTTAGCGAAAAAAATGCAATAAAGAAGCCAAACGTCAGATCAAACAAAATATGATTCATATCATTCTAAGGTTTTGGAACAAGTCCTTAGTATAAAAAAATACCCGAGGAAAGACTTCCTCGGGTATTTGATTTTTCTTGGAATGAGATTAAAAACTTATTTCAAAGGTTTGAATTCTAAGTTAACTACTCCACGACTTGCGGATTTTACTTCCAAAGACTTAGTCGCTAAAAAAGAGAAACCTCTGTCTTTTTTATAAACCAATTCCTCTTGAAAGAGAGAATCTTTGCCTGGATAAATCACTTCCCATTCGGAACCGTTCGTATCGGAAGTTCTAACGTTCACTTCTTTTACAGCGGTAAACTCGGTGAGATCGTCTTTGAACTTGGTCGCTTCGTCGGCACTCAGTCCGGTGAACTTCAAAACGATTGGATTATTTTCCGTAAGATTGAACCATTCTTCTTTCAACTGAGCGTTTACTTTTTTAGAAACGGAAGTTGCCCATTCGGAAATCGCTTTTTCTCTGGAAACTTTTTGAGTGATATCGGCTCCTCGACCGTCCGCGCTACCGCTATCAACGATTTTTCCATCTCCCCAAAGAAGAACCACTTTGTAAGTTCCGGTTGCCGCCGTGTTGTAAATGGTTCTTTCCAGAGCTTTTCCGTTTACAGAATCCAAGGGTTGTTGGTCTTCTGTTTCTACAGTTCCAAGAACTAACACCTCGGCCTGAAGTGCTTCCGCAAGAATTTTGATCAAGGGAGAACCTTCTACATTTTCCGTATCCACTTGAGTTTTACTTACTTTTTTGGCGGTAAGAGCTGGATCAATAATTTTGTTTCCATTCTTTTTCAAAGCTTTGATGATTTCGGCTTCCCCAAAATTGTTCGCACTTGCAGGTGCAACCGGCGCGCCACCCACTTTACCGAGAACTAAAACAGCAACTCTCGGATTACCGACGTCGGCGAGAAGATTGTCAACTGCAGTGGAGATTTTAGATTCTTCCACTTCGCATCGAACGGTAAGTTTTAACATAGGCTGAGTATCGATTTTACCTTCGGCTTCGTCGATGATGTCGTAACTTTTAACGAATGCGTCTGTTTTAGAAAGAAGGCTAGAACCTAAACTTTCTCCGTCGGACGCCTTACTTTTGTTACTGATTTCTTCGCCGATCACTTTGCGAACCGCGTTGATTTTTGCGTCTTTCAAAGCTCTTTGTTTTGCGATTTGTTTGTCGCCGTTATAAATAGGAGCTTCTCCGATCACGGTAACTTTGTTACCTTCTTTTTCGTAGAATTCTTTTTTCTTACCGCGAGTGGATCCGGAAGAACCGCAGTTTACTGCGAACGAAATAACTGCTAAGGCTGAGATGAGCCTGGTAGTAAGGAAACGATTCATTTTGTCGTTTTCTCCTTGAAGAATAAGGTTTGGGAAATTTTCTTAAACAGAATAGGAAGGAAGTCTCAGATGCTCAACACAAAAATAAATAAAAAGTTCTTTCTTTCAGTTATTTTTTTTCTTTTGTTCCCTTCGATTGCGTGCGCGGAAAAAAGTTTCCGCAAACATATCTCGGATTCGAAATACGTTCCTTCCGAAATCGAATTTTATTCCGATGTTCTCCCCGGCCTTTCCGGAAAGAACGTGATTCTAATCACAAATCCATCCGGAATTGGTAGAAGTCCCGAAAAAATTCTGAGAGAATTTAAAAAGCATAACGTAAAAATCAAACATCTGATCGGGCTCGAACACGGGTTTTTGGGATTGGAGGAAGATTTCAGCAAATCTCCGGTTACGATAGATGAATTTTTCAATCTTCCGATCTATCATATTTATCGAGTGAAGAATGCAGAACTTCCCGCGATTTTGAAAGGCACTGATGTGATCCTTTTCGACGTTCAAGATATGGGAATGAGATGTTATACTTACTTAACGGTTTTAAAAAGAATCATGGATGGAATTCCGGACTCGAAGAATACAAAATTGATCGTTTTGGATCATGTAAACCCCGCTCTTTATTTAAAAGGAAGGGGAGAGATGATCGATAAAAAATTTCTCAACTTTGCAGGAGAATTCCCTTCCCTTTTCTTCGGAGGTTTGACTTTAGGAGAGTCGGCTGCTTATTACAACGCGGAATACTTGGAAAATAGAGTTCAGTTGAAAATCATATCACCTAAAAACGCAAAACGTTCTTTCGATTGGGATAAGGAAGGAATTCCTTGGATTACGCCTTCTCCGAATTTGCCGACCGTAGACTCGGCGGTTAATTATCTAGGACTCGTTTTATTGGAAGGAGTGAATGTTTCTGTGGGAAGAGGAACGACGGCCCCTTTCGTATATTTCGGAGCTCCTTGGATGATCGAACCTGAAAAATTAGCGGAAGAATTGAATCAAAACTCAGGAGGAGACTATTATTATCAAACCGTGTTCTTCAAGCCGGTGTTCGGTCCGTATAAAAATGAGATCTGTAGGGGATTACGACTAACGGTCATAAATCGAAAATATGATCCTCTCAAAATGGTGTTTCAGTTGATCGTTGCCTTAAAATCGAATTATAAGGAATTTAAATGGAGATTGTATCCAGATGGAACCTATAACATTGATTTCCTTTGGGGAACGGAATCCTTTCGAAAAGCGGTCGACTCCGGAAAAAACTACGACCAATATTCGAAATATTTAAGCTCCGCCGAGAAAGAATACAATGAGAAGATCAAAAAGTATTATCTCTATTAAGATGAATATCAAGTTCGACGTTTTTTTAAGGACTGTTGCGTTTTTTATTCTATTCTTATTTTTGAATGTTTCCGTCTTTGCACAAAATTCGGATTGGAAGGAATATTCACTTAGAGAATTGATAGGACGGCTCAAGTATTATACGTATGCGAAAGTTGCGCAAAGTTTAAAAAAAGAATACGCGATTAATCAAGAGCAGGTGTGGGAAGAC
Organism: Leptospira mayottensis 200901116; assembly: GCF_000306675.2. Lineage (NCBI taxonomy): Bacteria > Pseudomonadati > Spirochaetota > Leptospiria > Leptospirales > Leptospiraceae > Leptospira > Leptospira mayottensis. The sequence goes on along the minus strand of NZ_CP024871.1, from coordinate 2,164,770 downwards.
GAAGTTTGTACGATCCCCGTTCCTCCACTTCCCGGACCTTTTTTCTGCGGGCTCTTAAAACAGCAAGTTCCGTCCGAGTCTCAAAAGTTGACACCTTCGCCTGAAACGATGTCTTCTTCTCCAATCTCCGAAAAGCTCCCTACATCCGCTTCCGAAACTCTTTCTCTTAATCCGAGTTTGAAAGTATATAAGAATATTCAATTATACTCGGGAACCACGATTTCCGGAAAAAACGTGGTGAAAATCGATTCGGAAGAAAATCCGGGAGAATCTTTACGGGCATTTTATCTAAACAACGGACAACTCAGTCATTACGAGTTTCAGGACAGGATTCTCATTTTTGACTGGGTCGGTTCCAAATTGAACGCGATCTTGGAAGTGAAAACTGATCCAATACGCAGACCGCTTGGCGGAAGAGAAATTTTGTTTCCATGAAACAAATCGCTTCCGGTTTTTTGAGGATGATGGATCATCAGGGGATTGATCCTGTTCGGTATATCTGGGTCACCGCGACGTACGATTCAGATTCTTCCGAAAAACAAAAAGCTCATATTCAAGAAAATTCTGATATTCTAAACTACCTCGGCAAAAAGGTAAAACTTGAGTTTACCGGAAAAATCCGCTGCGTTTCCTGTGGAAGAATCACCAAAAAAAGTTTCAACCAAGGAAACTGTTTCACTTGTTTTCAAACTCTTGCGGAAAACGATCTTTGTATCTTAAGGCCCGATACTTGCCATTTTCATCTCGGGACCTGTAGAGAACCGGATTGGGGAGAGTCTCACTGTTTTATTTCTCATACGGTTTATCTCGCGAACAGTTCCGCGATTAAGGTCGGAATCACGAAAGAGAATCCGGTATCGAATCGATGGGTGGATCAGGGGGCCGTTCAAGGAATTCCTCTTGTGGAAGTCGTTTCTAGGAGGGACGCTGGAATTATAGAAAAAGAACTTTCCAAGGTTTTGTCCGATAGGACGACTTGGCAAAAAATGGTAGCAGGTGATCCGGAACCGATTGATCTTATCGAACGGAAAAAAGAATTCATCCAAAAAATCGAAGAGCTTGATTTCGACTTGGATTATAAGATTTCTACCCAAGAAACTCCGACTGATATCCGTTATCCGATTCAATCTTATCCGTCCAAAATACAATCACTCGCACCTGAAAAAAATCCGCTTATCGAAGATGTTCTCACCGGAATCAAAGGACAATATCTTCTTTTTCAATCCGGGGTCATCAATATCCGAGCTTATGGCGGTTACGAGACAATTTTGAGTGCGGAGTAGGTGACTATTTGTAAAGTCTTAAGCATCTCATTTCTCAGGAATTGAAATGTAAGAGTTCCTACAAATGATCGATTCCTGAAAAATATCGATTCTAAAATAGAGATCTTTCGAACTCCAACAGGTGTTCAAATTTTTTAAAAAAAAATTCTTACACATCAGAAGGATAAAGTTGCAGTTTTCTCTTCGGATTGGAATGAAAAATGGTTCGAAAAAGTTTATGATCCAGGTTTTTTATTGAATTTGGTTTTTAAGCATCCAATTATACGATTTTCGAATTGAATGAGAAAATGCTTTGAAGGAATTACGGAAAAAGCCGAATGTGAGTTTGGCTAAAGTAGGGAGTGGAGTTTTTTTTTAAAGTTCTCCTTTCGATTTTTCGTTTCCTAAAAACGTTCAAACGATTTTTGCAAAATCAAAGGTATGCCGACTTGGAAAACGCAAGAACTAAGGTTGCGATGGCAAGCACTTAAAAAAATGCGATGGAGTTGTAAGACGATTCAATTTTTTCACTTTTTAGAAACAATTTCGAGAATCGCTTTCAAAGAGACTTCTTCTTTTTGTAACCGGCATGGACCATTTTAAAAAGAAATAACTTAAAATTCTGCTATGAATCTTTCGTTCTTTCAAAAATAAATGTCTTCGATGAAAAGTTTTTTTTCGAAGATATTTTTACTTTCTACCTTCTTTTTGTTTTCCGCATGTGACGCCATCATTGATTCTGCAGTGCCTATCGAATTGGATCTACAGATCGGAAAGTCGTTTTTAGAAAACGCAAAAGACGGAAAAGAAGGAATGCATATTCTAAAGGACGTTGTCCTTGAAAAATACGTTAAGTCCGTTGCAGACCGGATTCTAAAATCGGATCAGATTCAGTACAAAAAAGAATTTCCCTATAAAATCTCTATCTTGGACGACGATGATACGATCAATGCAGTTTGCACTCCCGGCGGTTATATCTTTGTCTACACAGGATTATTGAAGCTCATCCAGAACGAAGCTACATTAGCGGCAATCCTTGCACATGAAATTGCGCACGCGGAAAAAAGGCATTCTGTAAAACAAATCATCAGTTCTTTGGGGATCTATTTTACGATCTATATCGCTCTGACGATTTTTCTGGGATCGGACGCGGCTAATCTCATCAATCTGGGATCAAGGGTAGGAGGAGAGATTCTCACTTTGGCCAACAGTCGTTCCGCCGAAGCGGAAGCAGACGCAATGAGTTTTGAATATTTGAAATCCACGAAATACTATCCGGGCGCTCTGGAATCTTTTTTCGTTCTCATTGAAAAAAAGGAAAAGGAAGAAGGAGGAAGCCGCTCTGAAAAGCGGATGATTCAATTCCTTTCCACACACCCCTTGAACGATGAACGAATCTCAGAAAACAGAAAACGTCTGGAAAGTATCGGAAATCTCCAAGCGACCCCCGAAAATCTTTATACGGAACGTTATCAAGCCGTTATGAAGCGTGCGTTTGGAGAGGAATACTGACAAACTCATTTTCACGAATTCAAGACCTGTTCTAAAATTGGATTGGGAGAAATAACCTGGAAAATGTTTCAAAATATTATTTTCTGTGTTTGTCGTTGAGGATTATGCCGGTTTTAAAATTGTCAGAAACGAAGATAGAGGCTCTACAAATCCGGTTTATATTTTTCCGTTTTCTTTTGGTCAGACCATTTTTTGCGGTTATAAGTAGAATCGAAATGCAACTCTATTTCGCATAACGTTTTCTTCGTCGTTAGAAACAAGTGACGAAACTGCCTATTGTCCGAATGTTTGCGAAAATTAAAGAAATTCAAATGGTTCGGCGCAAGTCGTTCTAAAAACTTCTTGCAATCGGTTAGATTTTTCCCTAAAGTCTTTCCATCTATGCGCTTGGAACAGAAACTAAAACGATGGGTGGAAGCGGGATTGATTCGCTCCGAACAATCGGAAGCGATCTTAAACTTCGAAGAAACCCGTAAGACCCCGTATCTCTACTATTCGTTTATCATTTTAGGTGTGATCGTCATCGGCATCGGTGTCGTCGCAATCATTGCCGCCAATTGGGAAGAAATTCATGATTTCGTAAAGTTAGGTGCAGGTCTGAGCATCCTCGCACTTATCGCCGGGCTTGCGCTTTGGAAACGGGAAAATCCTAATTTGCTGACTGTTTTTATCCTCCTCGAATCGATTTTGATCCTAGGGATGATCGGACTTGTGTCGCAGGTTTATCACTTGGAAGGCAAGTATTACGAAGCAGCAAAACTTTGGTGTATTCTTACTTTTTTATTTTTGATTGCAACCGATTCCAAAACTCTAATATACCTTTGGTTGATCGGATTTCAGATTGCGGTTACGGGATGGATCTTTGAGCAAATCGAGCATCGAGGGGGGCACGAGTGGGGATATTATTGGAATACCTACTATTATTATTCGGTCGTAGGCTTTACCGGAATTTGGTTGGCTGCGGAAAAATTCACCTTAGAGTCCAGAAGAGCTACTTTGTTTTTTTGGGCTGTATTGTTTTTTATCGCCGGGACTTTTTTCCGGGGATTTTTCCAGGATTGGAATAATGATTCTTATAGCCCTTCGGAAAATTTAGGGTATTTCGGTTATACGACGGATTTTCCTTGGCTGATGGTGGGACTTAGGTTATTTGTTTTGGCTCCTCTTTTTTATCTTCTATTCTACAATACGGAAATTTCCTCAAATCAGAAGAAATCTTTGAGTGTAAGTTTATTTTTACTATTCTTATTGTATTTTCCACATCCGTTTCGGTACGTTTTGGCCGATGATTCGATCGGATCTTATGTTTGGAATTATTTCGTGAGGTTATTGCCTTCTTTTTTGTTTATTCTTTTTTGGTTGGGAATCGCCTCCTCGTTTCGAGATCACAAAAGAATATTCGATCTTTCTTTGGCGATTGTAGGAATTCGATTCTTATATTTTTATTTCGATCTACTCGGAACTTTGACTTACACAGGATTCGGACTTATCGTTTCCGGACTGCTCATTATAGGACTTACGATCGGATACTTGAAATACAAATCTAAGGTGAGAATTTTATTGGGAGGTGAAGAATGAAACTCCTCAAACTGTTTCTTCCGGTTGCATTGTTCCTTCCGATCGTGTTCTTCGGTTGGGAGATCGTAACTCTTGAATTTTCAAAGAGTTCGGGAAACGAACTGATTCTTCCCATTACCGGATATGATCCGAGAGATCTTCTTGCGGGACATTATCTGCGTTATGACATCTTGTATCAATCGGATTCTATCTGCCAAAATCTGAATAGGAATTCCTATAATAAATCCGACTCGAATCAACGACACTGTGTTTGTTATCCTCATTTCGGAAAAATAAAAGAAGGAGAAGGGGCTTTTATAAAGGATTGTAATCCGGATATACTGAAGGATAAAAAGGCATGTAGATTGCATTTACGTGGAACCTGTCAATATGGAAGATTCAAAATTGGCAACGAACGTTTTTATGTGAACGAAGAAAAAGCAATGGAATATGAAACGCGACTACGAAAAGAGAATGTGCATATTCGTTTAAAAGTCGACTCCGAAGGAACGGCGATTACGGATTCTCTGATTTGGGAGGATGGATCTTCGCTGTGACCTCGTTTAAGCTACAGAAGTCGTTTTCTCCAAAACCAGCATTCATTCCCGAGTCGTAAATCGCGGGAAGATTTTGACAAAGAGAAAGGTTCGTCTTATTTTCTTTTGCGAGTTCCATTGCGTGATAGACGTCCTTTCTCATATTTTTCAAAGAAAAATGAGTTTCATAGTTTCTTGAGAATACGAAGGGAAACTTAAATTCGGCGATTCCTGATTTTGCAGCGGATCCAAGAAGAATATCTTTTAGGATTTCTGGTTCTATCCCTGAATTTTTTGCGAGTTCGAAACCTTCCATATAAATTTGAAAAATTCCCGCTTGAATCATATTGAGAGCAAGTTTAGCCTTTTGACCACTTCCTAAAGCGCCGCAGTATTCCGTATTCTTTCCACAAAGTTCGAAGAAGAATTGAATATCTTCAATTTCCTTCTTTTCGGCTCCGATCATAAAAAGAATTTGTCCGTCTCTCGCCGCGTTTTTGGAACCGGTCATCGGAGAATCGTAAAAGCGAATTTGTTTTGCCGAACATAGTTTCGCAAGTCTGAAAGTCATGGAAAGGGAAGTGGTTCCGCAGTCTAGGATGATTGGAGGTTTTGTCTCTAAAAGTCCGGATGTGATAACTTCTTTTTCAACGACTGTGTCTTCGGTCAGACATAATACAACTATATCTGTGTTTTTGGCCGCTTCCATGGGAGAATTGAAGATCTGAACGTTGTCGCTTATCAAATCTGCGATTTTGAGCGTGTTTCTTGCGTAGAGTTTTAGATTTTGATTGGCTTTTGCAAGATTGGATGCTATGCCCCTACCCATGATTCCGGTTCCGATGATGGATATTGTATGTTTCTTTGTTGGCATGTGGTATAAAAGTAATTTATAATATTAAAAAGCGCTTAAGGCAGCTCGAATGAAGCTTGTGACCGGGGCTTGTTCTCTTGTGTCTTCAAGTCCTTCCCTAAGTTCGCGAAGCACGATTTGTGCGTCTGTTAGAACCGTGTTTACGTTTTTATGGACGTCGTCATTGTTGATAAGTCGACCCAAACTTCCATCGCCTGTGTTTATTTTAGTCGTAATATCCGCGATATTTGAAAATGTCTTACGAATATCGCCTCTGTTTTCGGAAATCAGCTCTGACAAACTCACGAGAGGATCTTGTAAAACGCGACCTTTGAGCGTTCCTGCTGCCTTGTAATCGATCATAGTTACGGGTGTGGATCTGGTTTTCAGTCGTTCTGATTCGGGGTCCATGGTTCCGGGATCAATGGAAATTACACGCCCAGTCAAAAGGCTTTCGTTTTTGATAATGATATCGTAGTTATTGTAGAGTTGTATTTTCTCTCTGAGAAGCATCGTGATTTCTACTCTGGTTCCGATTCCGGTTTCTCCTGCCGAGACCTCAGCTCCGTTTTCGTCGATTTGTATGAGACGAATCGCAGAGATATAACCGAAAGGAACACCTTGCACGGTCACCTTATTTCCGATTTTGATTCCTTCCGCATTTCGGAAGGTTACTTTCATAAATTCTCCTCTTTTTTTTACAGGGCCACCTTCGGTAATGATCGTAAAATAACCGACCACGGCGATGGCTACCGTAAAAATAACCCCAACGAGTAGGTAACGCAACGAACTCATATTCAATTCTCCTTATGTTTGCGATAGTTCTTACTTCGATTCCAGAATCATCGGACCGGTCGTTTTTCCTTGAATGAATTGTTGGATCAGTTCGTTGTCCGAATTCTGGAGTTCTTCCGGCGTTCCCGTAAATACGATCTTCCCTTTATAAACAAAGCTGATACGATCTGCAATCATATAAGCGCTGGACATATCGTGTGTAACTACGACTTGTGCGGCTCCGGTTTCTTTTTGAATTTTGAGAACTAATTCGTTGATCACATTAGACATCACGGGATCTAATCCCGAAGTAGGCTCGTCGTAAAGGATGATTTCGGGATTAGTCGTAATTGCCCTTGCGATACCCACTCTTTTTTTCATACCACCGGAGATATCATTCGGGAAATTGTCCTTAGCGATTATCATGTCCACTAATTTCAATTTTTGCATTACTATTTCTTGAATCTTTTCTTTTGAGGCCAATTTATGTTCTCTCAGGGGAAGTGCCACGTTGTCGAATACGGTTAACCAGTTGATGAGTGCGCCGGATTGAAACAGAACTCCCATCCTCGCTCTAAGTTTCTTTTTTACATTGAGACTGACCCGGGAAATACTCTCTCCGAAAATAAAACAATCTCCCACATCTGGTTCCAAAAGTCCGGTGATATGTTTGAGAGTGACTGATTTTCCCGTTCCGGAAGGTCCGAGTATCACGAGTGTTTCTCCTTTTTTTACATGAAGGTTCATGCCCGAGAGAATCTTTCTTTTTCCGAAAG
>NZ_CP024871.1:2150000-2152500 GCF_000306675.2 Leptospira mayottensis 200901116 | reverse complement strand
ATTTAGTTTCAATGATTCCGATCGATCCAGATTCATTCATAAGATACGGTTGTCACTTTCTTTCTCACCGGCTAACTTTTCAGTCACTTTCTTGAATGGGGAAAAGTGATCGGTTGAAATGTCAAGTTTGCTTCCATAATCCAGAGAACACTGTTTTGGGACGGGACGTAAAAAGCAATTCGGTAAATGGGTCACCTTTGGACGACTTGCGTGGAATCGAATTGCTCGGACTTGTCTTTTCTTCGTATTTGGTCAATTTTTCCTTTTTTCGTATTCTGAGAATTTTTGTGCGAAAGTCAAATAAAAATCCGTTATGTTGAAATTAAGTTCCGTTTATACGAATGGAATTGCAAAAAATTTCCTTTGCAATTCTAGAGGTTTCTGATTCTATTTACTCCCAAAGGTTTAGATTGTTTATTCCCGAATGAAAGTTGGTTAGAATTTTAGGTTTGGACCTTATTCGTTCCGATAATAAAGCAAGACTTTACGGTAGCGAGATTTTCTAAAGAATCTTCGGTGACCATATTCGATATGTTCAAACGTCCGAAATATTATTTCACATTTCTATTTCTTTTTTTTGCGATACAAACAGGAATTCAGGCACAACTTTGGACGCCGCCGGGGAGGCAGTATATGCATCCCACCGATCCGTTCACTTACGATCTCGGGATCAATAAATACCAGAAGGATTATTATCTCTATGTTGCTCCGACCGTGAATTTAAATTTCGGAGGAGATTTCGGAGCATCCCTGACTGTGCCTTTGAACTTTTTGATATACGACGTGGACCCAAAACAAGAAAATTCCAGGATCGGTAAGCTGCGGACTTTCGATTATAATGAAAAGAGCGATTATCTTCGATTGATCAATAATATCTGGTTCGGTCAGTTTGGTAAATACACTCCGGGGGAAATTACGTATTCCGCGTATCTTGGGAAGTTGTTCGACGGTTATATTGGCCACGGAACCATCGTGAATCGATACATAAACAACCAACGTTTGGATGTGTATAACGTGGGCCTCCAAGCCGACATGAACAGCGATTATGGAGGGGTACAGGTATTTTCAAATTCGGTTTACACGAGGGAAGTCAGTTCAGCACGGGTTTACATTCGGCCTTTTGCGGTAGGATTCAAACTTTTCGATATCATCACCGGTCGTTCTAAGTTCTTAACGATGCTCACGATCGCACAAGGAAACGTAGCGGATGAAGCGGGGAGAAGAAAAGTCTACGAAGAAGTGGGTGCAGAAGAAAAAGAATCGTATCGTGCTTTGATTGAGGATCAGAAGACGCAGGAAAAAAAAGAAGAAATGATTCCTGCGGATAAAAAACCGGAAAAGCCGCAAAATCTAAAGGAGCTTTTCAATCAGGATAATTTTGCCAATCGATTTGCGATCGGTTATACAACCGCTTTCGACAATAAAGCTCCGCTTGAACTCAAGTTCGATTCGACAGGAGAGCTTAGGGTGAACGAAAGTAACAATCCTCTCGTCAGGTCCACGGAAAAACTAACGGTTACCGGTTTTGACTTAGAATACAAACTACTGGCCGCGAAATATATAGAACTGACCCCCTATTACGACGTGAACAAAATCAAACAAATAGAGAACGCTAAAGGGACACATTATGGAGCGATTTTACGATTGGGCGGAAAGGATATATATGTTCGGGTAAAGCCGGAATATAGAAATATGACGTCTACGTATATTCCGATGTATTTTGACAGTTTTTACGAATTGGAAAGATATCAGAGTAATTTGCAGAGTCATATTCCGCAGACAAAACTTGAGGCGGCAAAGTTGGCCGATCCCGACGGTCCTAAAGTTAAAGGACATTTTACCACGGTCTTATTTAATTTTTACAAATTTGCGGTCGAATCGAATTACGAAAATTATTCCGGGCCCGATAACTCAAGGATATTCCTAGGGGTATATATTCCGCTCGGAAGCATGCTTTTACTAAACGGATATTATACCAAAAAGGGTTTTGATAAAAGTAAAGAGGCTTTTAAGTTGGATGATCGTTCTCAGGGAGCTCTCGAATTGGCGATCAATTTAGGAATTATCACCATAAGACTTCAAAATATTCGTAAATGGGTTTATGATACCACTTCCGGACAATACGAGGCTCAGGATGAACAGAAAGTAATGTTCTCGGGCGGCTTAAGTTTTTAGGAAAAGATTTTTCTCTTCGAGTCTTGAGAGAAGGAACGCAACGGCTGTTTCGGTGCGTAAGACACGGCTGGAAAGATTCAACTCTTTAAAATCGAAACGTTTCCAAAAATCGATTTCGCTTCGAACAAAGCCGCTTTCCGGACCGATTGCTACTAAGACTTTCGGTGTTTTAGAAGGCATTTCAAAATTTAAATCCGACTTTTTTTCTTCAATAATTTGTGGAAGTGCAGTTCCTCTACGATCCAAAACGAAACGAAATGTAAAATCTACCTTTTTAAATTTCTCCTGAAGAATTGTTTCCAATCGATTCTTAAAATCGAAATGG
>NZ_CP024871.1:2105000-2145000 GCF_000306675.2 Leptospira mayottensis 200901116 | reverse complement strand
AAGCAAAGTCCTTTTTTATAAACTTCAATATAATTGCCTAATAAACCATATCTTTCATTGCTCCAAAGAGCTGTGAAATTTTAAGAATGAAAAAATTATAAGACTAGTTTTTAAAATGATCCGAAAAATTATAAATCAAACAAAAGTGTCTTCATAAACATTTCGGTTTTTAATCTGACCACTTACTATCATAAAAATTCTTTCCAGATTTTCTTTTAAAGGATATCTGTAGATCGATATTAAGAACTTGTCTTAAAAAATTCAGAATATAGGAACCTTGACGAGAACTTAACAGTTATAAAATATGCTCGAAAGCTACCAAAGAAGCGTAATTGGTGGTGGGAACTTCTATATTATATTACGAACTTACTGAATCATTGTAACTAAGGTTTTGAGACACAAGCTCTAAGTAAGAACGTAGTGGAGTTTACAGTGTTGAATAATTCGAAAAGACTCTTGTCCTTTTTTGGCCTCTCAGGTTCTTCGATTTATTCTGAATTTGCCTGTTGAAGTTTCTACTTATAAGTTTGTTTGAGATGCTTGAGGTACAAGCTCATGGTAGAAACTCCAACAAAAAATCGTTTCAGCTTTAAAAATAACATTCAATTTTTTTGATCCATATTTCCTAAAACCGATTTTAAGATCGAACGAAAGTTCGTCAAATTGAGAGGCAAAACGATTTCCGTTTTTTTGCCGGAAATCTTTTCAAATTCTTTGATAAATTTCTGACCGATTCTGAGTTTAACTGCGTCCTGTCCACCTTTTGCGTTGATCGACTGAGCGAGTAGTTCGATCCCTTTTGCGGTTGCCGTTGCAATGGCTTCCACTTCTTTAGCTACCCCTTCGGCTTCGTTGATTCTTTTTTGTTTTTCGCCTTCGGACTTGTTGATGGCTTCTTCTTTAAAACCGAGAGATCGATTGATTCTCGCGTCCCTATCCCCTTCCGAAAGAGAGATCTGTGCCTTTTTTGTGATCTGCGCTTTTTTCTCTTTTTCCATCGCTTCTAAGATGGACTTAGGAGGAGTGATGTTTACGATTTCGTATCGATTGACCTTGATACCCCAAGATTCGGTGGCTAAGTCTAAAGCTTCCAGAATCTTACTGTTGATCGCGTCTCTGGTTTCGAATGTAACGTCCAAGTCCATCGTTCCTATGATAGCACGCATCGTAGTTTGGGCGAGTTGAGAAGCCGCAAATTGATAGTCATTGATTCCATAACTTGCTTTGTAGGGATCCAGCACTTTGAGATAAAGAATTCCATCCATATCCACTTTCACGTTATCTTTCGTGATACAGGTCTGAGGTGGAACGTCCGTGGCTTGTTCTTTCAACGTATGATAGTATGCATCTTTTTCAAGGAAAGGCCAAAGAAGATGAAGACCTGCGTGTAAGGTTTTGCTGTATTTTCCGAGTCTTTCCACTACGATACAATCCTGAGCGGAAACGATTCGGATCGAACGATAGAGTTTATATGCGAAGTAGATTCCGAACAGAGTCCAAAATATCATTACGAATGTGCTTTGAAACATTTCCATCTTACTGACCTTCCTTCTCTTTCGGTGTTTTGATTTCAGGTAATTTTCCGGTTACTTTGGAAAGACCTTCGAACACTCCCGCAATATTGGCAAGCTCCGCGGGAAGAATCGTGGTTTTAGAAACGCTTAGGATTTCTCCAAGACCCGTGAGATAGTCTTCTGTAATCTGGAGATTAACAGCTTCACTTCCGCCTTCTCTAGAAATGGATTCTGCGATCATCTGGATTCCTTTTGCTTTCGCGGCGGCAATCAGTTCTATCTCCAAAGCCTTACCTTCGGCTTCGTTGATTTTTTTCATTTTTTCACCTTCGGACACGTTGATGGCTTCTTCTTTTTCGCCGACGGAACGATTGATCCTCGAAAGTTTTTCTCCTTCCGAAATCGTGATCTCTGCCCTTTTTACACGTTCCGCTTTTACTTGTTCTTCCATCTCGTGAAGAATTTCCTTAGGAGGGGAAATATTTTTGATTTCGTACCTCGTGACTTTAATTCCCCAGGGATCGGTCGCTTCGTCCAAAGCACGCACAACGTGGGAATTGATATCGTCTCTTTCCGCAAATGTCTGATCGAGAATCAGCTTACCGATTTCGGAACGAAGGGTCGTCTGCGCGAGCTGTTGCGTCGCGAGCATGTAGTTCTCGATCGCATAAGAAGCTTTATAAGGATCGACCACTTTCAGATAAAGAATTCCGTCTACCGCAATGGAGACGTTGTCCTTTGTGATACACATCTGAGGAGGAATGTCGATTGCGATCTCTTTGAGATTTTGCCTGTATTTAACGACTTCGATCACGGGCCAGAGGAAATGGAAACCTGCTTCCAAGGCTCCTTTGAAAACTCCTACTCGTTCTACGACATAACAATATTGTTGAGGAACGATGATGAATGTTTTACGAATCAGATAGATCAACGCTATGAAGAGTAACGTGAATATAAACCCTGCAGACATAAAATCTCCTTTTCTATTTTAAAATCAGATTTATTCTTCCGGAAGTTCCAAAGGTTCCACGAGAAATGTGAGATTATCTCGACTCAAAATTCTCGCTTTACTTCCTTTTGGAATTCTGGCTTTTTTGGAAATTGCGTCCCACTCTACACCTTGAAAAAGAATCCTTCCGCCTTTTCTTTCTACAAGAACGTCTTTGACTACGGAAACCAATTTTCCGATTTGATCGTTTTCCGGAATAGAGCGTTCTGTATGAGCTGGAAAGATTTTTCGAATCGCCGTACTTCCGACGTAAATTAGAAGAATAGAGAGAGAGGCCCAAAGCCCTAGTTGCCAGCCGAGGGAAATATCAAAAAAATATACGACAATCCCGGTGATAATTCCGGAGGTTCCTAAAAAAGCGATAAAAGTTCCAGGAATAAAAAATTCAGCAAGAATGAGTAATATGCCGCCGATGATCCAAATCGTTACCGTTAGATTGGAAAGAAAATCAGGCATGAAAGATGCATTCCCCCAGAATGGCACAAATTAGTAAATTTTTTTCAGAATTCAATCCGTTTTTTCTATTTTAAAAAAAAGGGAAAGGAAACGAACTATCCAGAAGAAAAGCATGAAAAAAAAACTTCTCCTTTCACTTATAACGGCGATCCTGTTTCTGCAATTTCTACCTATACATCCTCCCGAAGGAACGAATCAAAACGAAATTCAAACTTCTGATGAAGTCAAAAAAATATTGAGGAAATCTTGTTACGATTGTCATTCCGATCTGACCGAATGGCCTTGGTATTCGAAAATTTTTCCGATCAATGTATATCTTTACAATCACGTGAAGGAAGGAAAAGTTGAGCTCAATTTTTCAGAATGGAATTCCTTAAGTAGAAAAGCGAAATCGACGAAAGGTGATTCGATTTTAGAAACTTTGGAAGAAGGAGAAATGCCTCCCGGAAATTATATTCTTTTGCATCCATCCGCAAAAGTTACCCAAGAAGAATTACAAGTTTTGAAAAACTGGGTTCAGGACTTAGAAGAAGAGTATCGGAAAGAATAATTAAAAATAATTTGGCAAAGATCATAATGACTGGAAAAGAAAAAAAACTCTGGGGCGGAAGATTTCAGGAAAGACCCTCTTCGATTCTAGAACGAATCGGAGAATCCGTATCCTTCGATCATAAACTTTACAAAGAAGATATCCAAGGAAGTATCGCGCACGCGAGAATGTTGGAACGAATCGGCATCTTAAGCGTAGACGAATTGTCGAAGATAGAAACCTCTCTCTCTCAAATTAAAACCGAATTGGAGGAAGGAAGGCTGGAATTCAAATCAGAGCTTGAAGACATTCATATGCATATTGAGTCCCGTTTGACCGAACTTATCGGAGAAACTGGAAAAAAATTACATACTGCAAGGTCTAGAAATGATCAAGTAACTCAAGACGTACGACTGTATATCTTAGGTCGAGGAAAAGAAATTCTTAAATCCATCGTAAGTCTTAGATCTTCTTTGTATGAAAAAGCGAAACAGAGTGTGGATATAATTATACCTGGATACACACACCTTCAAGTCGCACAACCGATCCGTGCCTCTCAGTATTTTCTTTCTTGGTTTTGGGCGTTGGAAAGAGACCAGGAATTCTTTCGTTTCGCTTTAAAAGCTTCGGATGAATTGGCTCTCGGTGGCGGAGCGATGGCGGGAGTCAATTATCCGACCGACAGGGAATTCTTAAAAAAGGAATTAGGACTTTCTAAAGTATCTCCGAATTCCATGGATGGAGTTTCAAGTCGTGATCATATTCTGGAGTTCTTATTTGCTTGTACTCAGTTGATGATCCATGCTTCTCGGATTTGCGAGGACATCATACTTTATTCTTCCCAGGAATTTGGAATTTTAAAGCTATCGGATTCTTTGACTACGGGTTCGTCTATTATGCCGCAGAAAAAAAATCCGGATATCGCGGAACTCATCCGAGGAAAGGCGGGAAGGGTGATCGGAAATCTGAATCATCTCCTTGTGATGTTGAAAGGTTTGCCTTCGACTTACAACCGAGATCTTCAAGAGGATAAGTTAGCTCTTTTCGATTCGGTTGAAACCGTAGGAATTAGTTTGGAAGGGATCCAAGAAATGATCGAAGATTGGGTCTGGGTTCCTGAAAGAGCGGAATCTTCCTTAAAAAACGGATTTGCTACGGCGACGGATTTAGCAGATTTTCTCGTTTACGAAAAGAAAGTTCCGTTTCGAACCGCTCACGAACTCGTGGGAATGCTTGTAAAAGTTTGTGTCGAGCAAAAAAAGACCTTGTTTGATTTGCCCGAACCAGATCGAGTTTCGATTTCGGAATATTTTGTGGGGAAAGAATACGAAAATGCGGTTTCTCTTTCTCTTTCCGCGGACAAAAAAATCTCTTACGGAGGAACTTCCAAAAAAAGGCAGGAAGAACAATTAAAAATTGCGCTGGAATCTTTGAAGGAAGTTGAAACATTGTTTCTATGAGAATCATTTCTGGAATTTTAACGTTTGTTTGTTTTTTAGCGTGTAATCGGAACCCATTTGCACAGACCAGATATCAACCGGAAGTTTATACACCGTCTGCTGTTGTAGTTCCAAGACAGGATACGTCCGCGGTTCCGTTACCTGAAAAACCAGCGATCTATGCGATTTTCTTAACTACTCAAGGAACTATGATTGTTGAGTTATTCGACCAAGACGCTCCTAAAACGGTTCAGAACTTTATCGACCTGGCACAAGGAGAGAAGGAATTTATGACCAGAAACGGACAAAAGGTGAAAAAACCTTTTTACGATGGTTTGACCTTTCATAGAGTGATCGAAAATTTTATGATCCAAGGTGGTTGTCCGAACGGGGACGGAACTGGCGGTCCCGGATATCGTTTCGATGACGAAATCAACGGAAAAGCTCTCGGCCTTGATCAGATGAAAGCCGGAGAAGCTCCGTACTATCAATACCAACTTCAAAAGGCTGTGGCTAGCGAACTTCAGATTAAAAACAATGAAGAAGCGGAATCAAAAAGAGAATTGATCGAAAAGGCATTTGAAGACGCCAAAAAGTTATCAGTTCTTGAAATTCTTTTTAGAATTGGATATAAATACAATGAAATTCTAAAGTCTCATAAGGCGCTTAAAGGTTCTCTTGCAATGGCGAACGCGGGACCGAATACAAACGGCTCCCAATTTTTTATCAATCAAGTAGATACTCCTCATCTGGACGGTCTTCACACTGTTTTCGGTCAAGTGGTATCTGGCGCGGACGTTGTGGACAAAATTGTAAAGATGGGAAACTCTAAAACTTCGATCAAAAAAGTTCTCATCGTAGATAAAAGAACGGCGGCTACGGCGGTGCAATGACATTTACACCGGATAAAACCCAGGCAAAGAACTATCTTGCAGTGATTCAAGAATTGGCGAATTATTCTTCCGGCAGCACGAGTCGTATTTTAGACCAATTGTCCGTGCTCCCGACGCATGATCAAGAATCCAGGACCTCGATTTTGGAAACTAGCGAAGGGAAAAATCTTCCGGATCGTTTAGTCGAAATCATAAAACTTTTTCGAATTATCCATTCCAAACGTCAGGAAATACATTCTTTTTACGAAACCGCGATTTCAAAATACGGAGTGATCAACACTTTAACCGCAAAAAGAAAACCGACGGACGACGAGGCGCGTATCAAACAGATTCTCACGGATTATATTCTAAAAATTGAATCTTTTTTCGAAAAAAACGACATAGGGGACGAAGCACTCATTAAGGAAATCAATCGATTCTTAAATGAACTCGAATCTCTGAATTTATTAAACGAAGACAATCTTACCGCATTAATTCTTTCCTCAAAAGCGATTTCGCTGATACAACCTCCGATGGAAAAGTTGGTCTCTTGTTACGAAGACTACGATAAGATAGAGGTTATTCTCAAACGATTGATCCGAATCGCAGAAATGATCATAGAGGATGCCAAGGTCGCCCCTCGCTGATCTAAAAATCCTTATTTTTTTGTTGGTTTTGAGGGAGTTTGCCGAAAATAAACTAGAATGATTCGGATTCTTCTCGCAATTTTACTGACGCCTTCGTTTCTTCTTGCGTTTCCCAAACGGGATGCACGGGGTTCGGTTTCGGAAAATTATCTCAAACAACAGGGAATCATCACGTTGGATTTGAAAAAAATTCATTACCGTGAAAACGATAAAATTCCGGTAAAGATGTCCATCACCAATACTGGAAACGAGGTAATAAGAGTTTTTCCGTCTGGAAGAGATCTGGAATCATATCGGGTTGTGGTTCGGGACGAAAATGGGAATCAGATTCCGGAAAGGGACGAGGAAAAAAGGATCGATCCCATATTAAAACGAAGAAATACGATCGAATCCCTGGAAGGAAAAGAGATCAAAGAAATCATTCTACATAAAGACGAAGTATTCTCTAAAGAGATCGATCTGAATTCTCGTTTTGATTTGGAGCCGGGAAAGAAGTATTTTGTGACCGCGTATTTCCATCCGAATATACGGGAAATGCCTGCACTTTTTATTCGTTCTCGCAACCAACCTTATTTCTTTTACGAAGAAAAACACGGCGAACCGGTTCTCTTATCCATCCCCGAAAAAGATCCGACTACGGATGGGCTTGAACCGGAAGAAGTAATTCATTTATTTTTGGGTTCCGAAAAGAAAAAAAATTGGGCACATCATTTCAAGTGGATCTATTTTCCAGAATATATACAGGCCTATGATCAATACTCGGAAGAATACAATCGTGCGGAAGAATCCGAAAGAGATTTTCTACTGGAGAATTTTAAACGGTATCTTACCGAATCCAGAGCTGGGATTCTTCATTCTTACAGAATTTTAAACGCGGAATCTGTTTCTCCCGGCTTGGCGAGGGTGACGGTTTTTGTGGAAAGAAAATTGAACCGCTTGCGTTCCAAATACGAATATATTTACACTCTTAGAAGGGTTCCCGACGAGCAGGGAGGTTTCTGGAAAGTGTCTAACTTAGTAGCGAAGGTAAAGAAATGACGGAGATTCTATCGCAGGATGAAATTGACGCGCTACTAAGCGCCATTAGTTCCGGTGAAGTAAGCGAATCGGATTATACTTCCGTTTCCGAACAAAAAAAAGTAAAGATCTACGATTTCAAACGTCCTGATAAATTTTCAAAGGACCAAATTCGTACGTTGCAAATGATGCACGAAACCTTTGCTCGTTTGGCAACTACGGGTCTTTCGGCACAGCTTAGAGCACTCGTATCCGTTCACGTTGCCTCCGTGGATCAGTTGACTTACGAAGAATTCATTCGTTCGATTCCGAATCCAACTACTCTTGCCGTAATCAATATGGATCCTTTGAGAGGTTCCGCGATTTTAGAGATCGATCCTTCGATTTCGTTTACAATCATTGATCGTCTGTTTGGCGGTAAGGGAGAACAGGCAAAAATCTCCAGAGAACTTTCTGAAATAGAGATGAGCGTAATGGAAGGGATTATCGTTCGAATTCTTGGGAACATGAGGGAATCTTGGTCTACTGTAATCGATTTAAGACCGAGACTGGGGAATATCGAAACGAATCCTCAGTTTGCACAGGTGGTTCCACCGAACGATATGGTGGTTTTGATCACTCTTGAAACCAAAATCGGAGAAGTGGAAGGGATGACGAACCTTTGCATTCCCTATATCACGATCGAACCGATCATCAATAAGTTATCTGCACAATATTGGTATTCATCCATTCGAAAAGGGGAATTGGATGAGAACCGCGCCGTAATTCAAGAGCGACTGGATCAGGTTGCAATTCCTTTGATCGCAGAGGTAGGATCTGTGGATGTTTCTATCAACGATTTTATGAATCTTTCCATTGGTGATGTTGTGAAGTTGGAAAATACTTCTACAAGATCCGAAATGATCGTAAAAGTTGGAGAAAGAAAAAAATTCAAATGCCTTCCTGGAAGAGTGGGGAGCCGACTTGCGATTCAAATTGGAGATAGGGTGGAAGATATTCCGGATGAACTTCTGGGTTCCACACGTTCTGAACAGGAATATTAGAATCTTAACTTAACATTTACTTTTGAACTTGTACCAAAATTAAAAGGTTAGGGGTTCAACGAAAGAGTATTAGGGTATTAGGGCGATTTTTATATAAGAAATCAAATCGGGTGTTTGTCCTCTGTATAATGATCTTTCGAATGCAGGTAAAAAAAATTAGAAATGAATTCCGATAAAAAAGGCGGTTAGAACCGCCTTTGGAATCGGTGAAGATTATCACAACATGAACTGTGGAAAGCGTTGCGTTAGAAAACCGTAACGTCCGAGTTTATGTTTAGAAAATTATTTTTTCCACTGAATACATTCGCCGGGACATTCATCCATTTCTTTTTGAACGATTTTCCAGTCTTCTTCAGGGATCGGAGCTTGATTTACCATTTCTCCTCCAATATGAGTTTCCGAAGTGTCATTATCATCCATTTGAAAATATTTCGGAAGATTATCTGCACATTGATTGCAAGACGTGCAGTTGTCCTTATCTACATACGCAATTTTAGTCGGCATAGGCTTCGATTCTCCTGGGTCGGTTCTCCCGGTCGCTTAAAAACAGGTTTCAAGATCAATTTTCTAACCATTTGTTAGACAGCAAGTCCTTTTCTATGGTTCTTGCCCGACTAAATGAACCAGTTTATAACGAAGCAGAAGTAACTAAGTGAAGGCAAAAATAGAGAAAACTGTGGACTTGAAATAAATTTTGTGCTATTTTGCCCGGAAAGAATTTAAATGGGAGACCAGAATGTTTCGAAAAGGTTCATACCTCGTATTGATTGTCTTATTCGCTATTGATTGTCGAAAGTCCAAGAAGGAAGACCTACAAGGCGGAGTTTTTACTTTTATCAAAGGAAGCGTAAAGCTTTCAGATAAAGTCGGAAAAGAAAAGAAAGTAGGGCTTTCGGAATTTATTCTTCCGGAAGATAAGATCGAGACGACAAAAGATTCATACGCGGATATTCAACTCATGGATGGAGTGATCATTCGTATAAAAGAGAACACAAGTCTTACCTTGAATAGGATTTATGTGGATTCTAAAAATGCGGAGATATATTCGGATATTAACCTCAATAAAGGAAAGATATTTTCTAGAGTCGGTACAAAACTTACCAAATCTTCTGGATTCAAAATCACTACACCTACTTCGACTGCGGCGGTTCGTGGAACCGACTTTCAAGTCGAAGTGGAAGGAAACAAAACCGAAACTCTCGTTTCCGAAGGATCCGTGGAAGTTGTAGATAACGATAATCCGGATCTGAGTAACGTGGCGGATGCCGGCGATAAAATTGTTTCCGACGGTAAAAGTCAGAAGGAAGAGAAACTTTCCGAAGACGAGTTGAAGGAATTGCAGGAAGATGCGGCTACCGTTCAATCCATTACAGAAGAACAAAGGCAAAGAATTGAAGAGATCCTAAAAGACTTTAAAGAAAATAAGGAAAGAATTCTTCAAGGTTTGGAGGAACAAAAACAAAGGAACCAAGAACTCATCAATGCTACAAAAGAGGAAAATCGTAGAATGATCGACGAAGTCAAAGAATCCGGAAAGGCTGAAAAGGAAGCCATCAAAAATGCCGCCGATGAGGAAAGAAAAAACATCAAGTCCGGCATCGACAAGGATAAGGAAGCCCTCGAAAATTCTAGAAAGTCTCTCAAGGATCAGGTGAAACCTCAGTAAAGAAAGGTTGCTCAAGACAAGCTTTTCTTTTCTAAACCTCGGTTTCGTTATTTGTTAAGCGAAGTCGGGGTTCTTTGTTTGAGGAAAAAATATTTTGTCGCGGTTCGACAGAATAATCAGTAGAAAAGATATTTGCAAATAAAATGATTTTCTGATATAGAAAATTTTCTCAAATGCTACCAAAGGGGACGGGGCTTTGGATTTTCACAGCAGATTTTGCCGGAGTTTCTACAAGGTTCTCATCCAGAAAAAATCATTCACCTTTCGCGTCATTCTTCAATTTAAAGTAAAGAATGATGGAAGTGAAAATAAACGTGACTGCGTTTGCAAGAATGATTGGTAGATCCTGTTTTAGGCATCCATAGATAAACCAAAGAACGACACCTGTAACCAACACGATGTACATGTTTCTGGAAATGTCTTTTGTATTTCCACCCATAGCGATACGGATCAATTGGGGTAAAAAAGAGACAGTCGTCAGTAAAGATGCGATATAACCCAAAAATGTAACAGAGTCCATGTCGGATTAAATCTTATTATATTCTCGGGTGACGACGGTTTTGATTCCGCCTCGAGGATTGTAATCTCCGATTACTTTCAAGTATTTCGGATCGATCGCCGCAATAAGATCCTCCATGATCTTATTGACTAAAAATTCGTGAAAGATTCCCACGTTTCTATAACTTAGAATGTATTCTTTGAAGGATTTAAGTTCGATACAACGTTGAGTGGGGATATAAGAAACGTAAATGACTCCGAAATCGGGAAGCCCCGTCTTCGGACAAACCGCCGTAAACTCCGGAACCGTAAAATCGATTGTATAATCCTTTCCCTCGTAAACATTGGTGAAAGATTCTATTTCGGGAGTTTTCAGAGAAGGGATGTGATCTTGTCTTCCATCGTAAGTCTCTGGATGATTCGTTTCCATGATGACCAGATTTTTCTGGTCTTTTCTCCGCGAAAGTTCTTTTTCCCGAATTGGAATTCGTATCAAAATCCCAAAGAGGGGTGGAATGGAAGTCCGGAAGAAAATTGCCGTGGTTGATTTTGGCGGGCAATATGCTCACTTGATAGCATCCAGGATTCGAAGATTAGGTGCTTATACGGAAATTCTTTCTAACGAAGAACCTCTTTCCAATTATCAAAAATACGCGGGTATTATTCTTTCTGGAGGGCCGGAAAGTGTTTACGAACCCGATTCTCCAACGATTACAACTCGGATTTTCGAACTCGGAATTCCGGTTCTCGGAATTTGTTATGGTCATCAGCTGATTATGAAACTTCTCGGCGGAGTTGTAGAACGCTCTGGAACGGGAGAATATGGCCCTACTTCTTTACAAATTTATGATCCCGGCGAAAATTTTCTCTTAAAAAACTTTGTAGGAGGGGAACAGGTTTGGATGAATCACGCCGACCAAGTCGTAAAACTTCCGGAAGGTTTTACGAGAATCGCTTCATCGAAAGATTGTGGTTATGCGGTTGTGGAAAATTCTTCCAAAAAGATTTTCGGAATCCAATTTCACGCTGAAGTAAGTCATAGCGAAAAGGGTTCTCTTCTTCTTGATAATTTTATTCAAATCTGCGGAGTTTCTAAAACCTGGGGAATCGATCAGTTCTTAAAAAAAAAGATCCAAGAGATTCAAGAAACCGTAAAGCCGAAACAAAAAATCTTCATGCTTGTTTCGGGTGGAGTGGATTCCACCGTTTCTTATCTTCTTCTGTGTAAAGCTCTCGGTGCGGAAAAAGTTTTCGGATTTTTAGTCGATACTGGCTTTATGAGAAAGGGAGAAGTTCTTCATCTTCAAGAAAAACTGGCTCTCCAAGATATCCGTCTAACCGTAAGAGACGAATCGAATCTTTTTTATGAAAGTTTAAAAGGGAAATCGGATCCCGAAGAAAAAAGAAAAATTGTAGGAAACTTATTTCTAGAAGCTAGGGACCGTGCCATAAAGGATTTAGATTTGGAACACGGGGATTGGCTTCTCGGTCAGGGAACTATTTATCCAGACACGATTGAATC
Source organism: Leptospira mayottensis 200901116 (assembly GCF_000306675.2). Classification (NCBI taxonomy): domain Bacteria; kingdom Pseudomonadati; phylum Spirochaetota; class Leptospiria; order Leptospirales; family Leptospiraceae; genus Leptospira; species Leptospira mayottensis. The sequence continues at coordinate 2,132,788 of NZ_CP024871.1, read as the reverse complement.
CGGTGGGACAAAACATTCTCATACTATCAAAACGCATCATAATCGAGTCGAAGCAATTCAAAAACTGATCGAGGAGGGAAAGATCATTGAACCGATCCGAGATCTTTATAAGGACGAGGTCAGAGATCTGGGAGTTCTTCTCGGTTTGGAACCGGAATGGGTAGGTCGTCATCCATTTCCGGGGCCTGGGCTTGTGGTGCGCATGTTAGCGGTTGAAAAAAAAGGAACAAATGAGGACCAGAAGGAGATCGATTCTTATCTTTCGACTCAAGGATTGTCCGGCAAAATCCTTCCCGTCGCCAGCGTAGGCGTTAAAGGAGATCGAAGATCCTATGCAAACTGTATAGTGTTAAGCGACGTCGGAACGAATTGGAAAACTTTGGATCGGGTTGCTACACATCTTTCCAATCAATTTTCCTTTATCAATCGTGTGGTACTTTTGCCTTTTGAAACCGACGTCGAAAAATTGAACTTTCAATTTACTGGAATGCAGTTGGATAAGAGTTGTTCCGATTTGCTTCGGGAAGCGGATTATGCGGTTGAGTCCGTGATTCGTAGGGCCGACCTTTACGATAAGATTTGGCAGATGCCTGTTGTCCTTTTACCTATTGGAGAAAAGAAGAATGAAAAGAGTATCGTTCTTCGTCCGGTTGAATCTCAGGAGGCGATGACGGCTAACTTTTTTCCTATGGAACGTTTTCTATTGCAGGAAATCAAAAGCGTAGTTTCTAAGATCGGTGGAATTCGTTACGTGTTTTTCGATCTTACGAACAAACCTCCCGGAACGATCGAATGGGAGTGACAAATTAAAATCTGATTGTGGGCGATTTTACGTTGAGTTTTTTGTTTCTACAATCAATAATTCAGACTTTTTCTAAAAAGTTGGATCGAGTAGGTTTCGTATTTCAGATTTTAGAATGAACTTCTACTTTTCTTTCGAAATCAGAAATTCCTTTCCAAGGTATTCAAAGATGAGTTGATTCTCTCTTTGAAAAATGCTCTTAGAAAAATCCAAAAGAAGTTCGCTGGAAAAAGAACCCAATTCTCCGAGAGGTGCCGGATGGGCTAAAGATTCTCGAAAGGTTGTCAGATTCTCAGGCTGAAAGGGAAGGGCCAACCCGGGAGAATAAAATAGTTTCTCGTTTTCTAATTTGCGAAAGATAAAAATCGTAGTCGTAGGTTGAATAAAATTCCATTCTCCATTGCAGACTGCAAGATAAGGAAACTCGGGATGCTCTCCGGTGTCGTTTTTACGAATCCTTGAAATGAAAAAATCCAAAAACTCTGGATCTTTCAACTCCGAAAAATCATGGTAGAGTTTTCCTCTTCCGTCCAATTGATAAAAATAGGTTCTTCTTTGTCTCATAAGCACCTGTCCCGATTGGGACAGAACCTTGTAGCCGATCTATTTGATAAAGTAAAACTAAGCTCCGGGACACACTGTAAAGACTTTTCTATTGACACTGATCTTTCTCTTAAAATCATACCTTATAACGGCGTCGTGGCCAAGTGGTAAGGCATGGCTCTGCAAAAGCTTGATCCCCGGTTCGAATCCGGGCGACGCCTATATCGTGGATAGGCTTTAGAAGTCGGTGGTTAGGTGATCTACAGAATGAAAAAATCGTACTTTGTTAAAGTCTGATATTTTTGTCCTAAAAAGGAGCTAACCACTAAATTTCTATCTGCTGGCATCTAAAATGCCTGGATGGTGGAATGGTAGACACCCAGGACTTAAAATCCTGTGAGAGCAATCTCGTGCGAGTTCGAGTCTCGCTCCAGGTACCATTCGATTCTCTGACGTTCTACCGCGTCAGACGGATCACCGTATCGCAAATCTTTCCAAAATACAATTTTGGAAAATCGATTTTTTTCCCTTCTCCAAAATCGGAGTAGCTAATTCTAAAATCTCGAAAGAACACTCCTTCCGGAAATGCGCTCGGGGTCGTCTCTAAAAGAAAGTTCGGAATAAGAATCGGATTTGTTCCTCTTTGTAAATCTACACGGATCGTTCCTAAATCGGTTTCTCCATGCGCCCAGTAGAGTTGGTCTTGATCGAAAGAGTCTCTGGAAACGATCGTAATCGTCGCTTTCTTAGGAGGATAGAAAGAATTTTCCGGGATATAAATTGTAAAGCTGAACGGGGTTCGCCTCGGTTGTGGAGGGCTCGAATAACGGTGTGTGAGACAACCTTCCACTTGAAAAGGAAGAGAAGCTTGTTGGACGTTTAGTTGGGAAGGTTGAATTTTGGAAAATTGTGTCTGGGATAAAATATGTCTACGGTCGATGTGAAACTGAGACGGGGGCTGCGATGAACTTTTATGCAACGGTGCAGAAGAAATAATTTCGTACTTTAAAATATTCTTTTGTACTTCTTTGGTGAGTGCGAGATCCGAAGACCGGACTCTTCGATTGTAAACTTCCAAAGGTTCTAAATTGAGTCTCGGAATCCAGAAGAGCCAATAGAGTAAAATTGGAATTGCAATTGCGCAGAATGTTTTAAAAAATCGAGTGCGTTTTTCTAAAAAGCAGAAACGTGTTCTTTGAAAGAAAAGATCTTTCCAGATTTGCAGGAGAGAATTTTTGAATCTTGCAAAAAGCCCACGAACATAAGAAATTGGAGTAGTTTTAAAATCGGAAAAAACGTTTAGTTCGTGTTCGATCTTGGGATTTGATTTGGTCTCCTGCGTATTGGAAAACTTATCAGCGTTATACGAACCACTTAGGTTTTGAGTCTTTTTTGTTTTGGAAGGGAAATTGTTTGTGGAATCTGCGGATTCAGTCGAAGAGACTGGCTTTAAGAACGATAAAAGTTTGTTCCAAAAGTTGCAGGATTTTTTTGGTAATAAGTTTATTCTTTCGTTGATTTGGGGTTTGGGGATAAGTTCTAATTTTCCTCCTAGAAAAATCCCGCAGAACGCGAAAAAAGGAAGGACTACTTCGTCGTCCAAAAGATAACACTGAAAAAATCCGGCCGGAAATAAATTCAAAACTCCGATCGTAAGAATCGGAATTCCCGTTGAAGAGTTAAAATCGTTTTGAAAAAAGAAATCGAACAGCTTTCCCCAAAAAAGGATAAAAAGAATTCCCGCCATAATTCCTCCGATAACTAAAAAGTGAAGAAGATCGTTATGAGCATGCCCCCTCGGCGTGATATAGAGTTCATACCAGAGTTGTTCTTCTTTTTCGATCATTTTGGAGGATTCTTTCCAGTGGAATTCCTTGTAGTTTCCGCCTCCGATTCCCGCAAACCAATGTTTTTGGATCAATGGAATTGTGTTTTTATAGATATAATATCTTTGATTTTCCGTATTATGAACTTCGAATATTTGAGAAATGGATCTTTGGATCAACCAGCTGTTTTTAAATAAATAACCTGCGGACAAAAGTAATCCTAAGAAAAAAAATCCCGCCAATATCTTTGCCTTGATGGAAACATGAAAAGGATTTTTTCGAATCGAAAACGTTCCTTTTAAAAAGAGCAGTAAAAGAACTACAAATATTCCCAGCCAAATTGATCGACTCTGGTTGAAGAAGAGTATAATAAATCCTGCAAGTACCAAAAGCGTCTTTAAAACGAAAACGATACCCTTCTTTTTTTTGGCGGACTGGAACCAATCCACAAAAAGTCCTGGTAGGAATAAACCTAAAAGTCCTCCAAACGTTAGGTGTGTATTCATCATTCCGATTGGAAGATAGAGTTTGATCGGACCTATATTTCCGGAAAAATGTTGGAGCCTATCTCCGGGAGCGTATTTGAATCCGTTTGCGACGAACTTGCCGACCCGGACTTCCGAAAATAAACTGATACAACCGAGCAAAATCACAATTGAAGCGGATGCGAATAGAAATCTCCTTAAGATCGTTTGATTTTTTTCCTGAGAGGCTATGAGGAAGGACGCGGGAAATAGAAGTAACATCCAAAAATCTCCGAACTCGGATTGTTTTATAAATTTCTTTAAAAAAAAGGAATAGTTTTCCGCGTGAAACAAAGAAGATAAAAAGAGAAGGATATAAATTCCGAAAAAGGTTAAAAACGGTTTTTGAATTTGTTTCCAAGTCTTTTGAGATTCCTCGTCCAAAAAAAGCAAGAGAGAGCTGATTGCGATCGTGAATCCTCCGAAAAATTGAGACACGCTCACCGATTGGGGAAAGCTGAAAAAGAATAAACCGAGAGAAAATAAGGATACGATTTTGAGTTTCTTGACGAGCCGTTCTTTCAATTTATTCTTCTCCTAAGTTCTTAAAAATTCCCTTAAAAAACCAATGACAGAGAAAGAATTCATTCTACCATTAGAAAAAAGAACCGAGAATCAATGGGAAAATCAATTCCAGTCAAGAAAAAGAAAGCGTCGAAAAAACAGGGAACTCTTCCGCAAACGATGGGAAAAAAGTTGTCCGTCGCAATCATCACTTACAACGAAGAAAGAAACATAAGAGACTGTATCGAATCTTGTCTGAACGTAGCGGATGAAATCGTAATTCTTGATTCAATCAGTACGGACAAAACCGAAAAAATTTCTAAGTCTTTTCCTTCGGTAAGATTTTATAAACAAAGGTTCAAGGGTCATGTCGAACAAAAAAATGACGCAATTTCTCTTTGTAGACATGAGTGGATTCTTTCTTTAGATGCGGATGAAAGGATTTCTCCCGAACTTGAGAATTCCATTCTTACGTTTAAACAGAAACCCGACGAGGATATTCTGAGCGGTCTTCAAGTTTCCCGTCTAACCTATCATCTGGGAAGATTTATCCGTTATTCCGGTTGGTATCCTCAGTATCGTTATCGTATTTTTCGGAAAGGAAAAGCCGTTTGGGTAGGAGAGAATCCGCACGATACCATCAGCATCCAAGGGAAAGGAGATAAAATTTACGGTGATATCATTCATTATAGTTTTCGAGATCTAACGCATCAAGTGAATACGATCAATCAATTCTCTTCGATTGTCGCTTATACAAGGCAGAGAAAGGGAAGAAGGTTTTCATTTTTCAGAACCATCTATAAACCTTTCTCTAAATTTATAGAGACTTATTTTTTCAAGTTCGGATTTTTGGATGGTTTTCCGGGTTGGGTGATCGCGGTCTCTTCGGCGTATTCCACATTTCTAAAGGACGCAAAACAATACGAATTGGAGAAAAAAATGATAGAGCGTCCTTCCAACGTGAAAGAGGGCTATGGGCGTTAGGGCTTTTTTCGGAAAAATCTTTTCCTTTTTTAAAAGAAAAAAAATAAAAAAAGATTCGGAAGAGGAAGCTCCTCCGGTCCGTGAAAGTTTTGGCTATAGAAGAGAATTGGCCGAACTCCGGGAAAAAGCGGATCGTTTTTTTGTGACTCGAAAAAAAAACGGCGGATTGATTCATCAAACAAAATATTATAAAATCCTAAAGAATGGCCCTAAACTTTTTAGGTTGGAAGGAAAGGAAAAATCCGGAAGAGAGTATTCTCTTGTTGTCTCGACAGGGAATTTTCTAAGTCAACAGGGAGATAAAATTTCCGGCGTCGTTTTTATTCCGGAGGCAGAGTTAAACCGAATTCTTTCCTACGAACATTCCGACCTCAAAAGTGTATTTTCTAGATTTCAACCCGAAGGAATCGAAGAAGACTTGAAAGTTTTATACGGAGATCCGAATTTTTCTCAGGAAAGCTGGAAAAATTTTTACAATTGGGAGCCGTTTTGGAAACAACAGATTTTCATGCGTTTAAAGCCGAGCGTTCTCTGTATTCTCCTCGTGTATATGGGAACTGAGTTTGAACAGTTTTTTCAGTCTAACTCTACAAAACGACTGAAGAGTATCATTTCGGACGAACTCTATTTTTTAAATGTGAGTGGAAATCAAAAAGAGAATTCTCCATATACGGAAAATCTTTCCCTTCAGGATTTCGAAAAAGCGAAGACCGAATTTTTTCAAGTGATCGAACAGATTCGAAGAAAAAGAGGAACAAACTAGAATGGATATGAAAGAAATTGCTCTCGGTCAAATCCGGGATTCCATTGCCACCAAGCAGAAATGTATCGATTTGATTTTGGGTGATATTACCAAAGCGGGGGAAATGGTTTCCAAGGTTTTACAAAGCGGCAATACAGTGTATCTTTGTGGAAACGGAGGTTCTTCTTGCGATGCTTCTCATATCGCTGCGGAACTCGTGGTAAGATATAAATCGGGAAACGAAAGAAAAGCCTTACCCGCGCTTTCACTTTCAGGAGACTCCGCAGTATTGACGGCTTGTTCGAATGACTACGGCTACGAAGAGGTTTTTGCTAGGCAGATCGAAGCCTTCGGTAGAAAAGGAGATCTTCTCATTGGACTTTCCACGAGTGGAAATTCGAAGAATGTTTTATTGGCTTTGGAAAAAGCGAAGACCAGAGGAGTCAAAACCATATCCTTGTTAGGCGGAGACGGAGGTCGGATAAAAAATCTTTCTGACCTTGACGTGATTGTTCCGAGCAAAGTGACCGCTAGAATTCAGGAGTCTCATATTTTAATCGGACATATCCTTTGTAGTATCGTAGAATATAATCTTTTCAAGATGGAATGATCGTTTTTTGTGAATTCTCCCGTAGTCGAAATCATGGGTCTCAAGGTTTCCGTACCCGGTCGTTCTATTCTCAAAGGAATCGATTTCACTCTTCGTTCCGGAGAAGTACATTGTATCGTGGGAGAGTCAGGAAGCGGCAAATCTACGTTTGCATCCTGCCTTTTAGGAATGACGGACAAGGAGCTTTTTCAGAGATCCGATCGGTTTTCACTTTTAGGTCAAGATGTTCGGTATCTTACGGAAAGAGAATGGCGGATTTTTCGGGGAAAGAGGATCACTCTGGTTCCTCAAAATCCGATTTGGGGTTTTCATCCCTACCGTAAAACGGGTTCTCAGATCTTAGAAGCATTTTCTATTTCCAATCGAGAAATTGCGGAAAAAAAGAAAATTCTTCCTCTATTAGAATCTATTCATATAGCAGAGCCGGAAAAAGCATTCAATTCTCTGCCAGGCCATCTTTCCGGAGGAGAAAGACAGAGGATTCTCATTCTATTAGCCGTTTATTCCGGTGCTCAGATTGTGGTCGCGGACGAACCGACTGCGGCTTTGGATTCGATTAGCGAGACAGAAGTCCTCAGACTTCTCATGAAATTTAGAAAGGAAAAGGGACTTTCTCTCATTTTTATTACACATGAAATCTCTATCGTCAAAGCTTTGGCCGATACTATAAGTATCCTCTATCAAGGAAATTGGGCCGAAACTTTCACAAGGTCCAGCGAGGGTCCGAGTTCGGAGTATGGAAAAAAACTGTTTGAACAAGGAAGTTGATCTTGGATAGTCGGGTGCGAATGATGGGTTATGCGGTTCTCCTAACACTGATTTTATTTTCCTCTCCACTTTTTTCACAAAAGTCACCGTTTATTTTGGAGGATGTGGACTCTTCTTCTTTTCCCTCCATTCAGCTTTTTATTCGAGATAAAAAACAATTTCCCCTTGAAAGAGAGAATTTTCTCATTCGAGAATCCAGGGGATCGGAAACCAGAACGGTGCTGCAACAGAAAGTTTTGCGTAAAGAAGGAAGCAGGTCCGTTCATTCCGTTTTTTTAATTCAATCGGGAACATCTCTCGAAGAGAATAATTTCAACACAAAATTTTTACAGAAAGTAGTTCAGTCTTCCGGAGAAGAAGATCATTTTAGTTTTATCTTTTTTTCGGACGATCTGCTTGTGGTTGAAAGGGATTTGGATAAGCAGGCTGCTCTTTCCAAAGCTAGAGTTCCGGGCTCGCTCAGTAATCGCAATACGGGGACGAACTTGGATCTTGTATTCCAAAAAGTGAATTCGATTTTGACAAGGAATTCTTATCTTTCTCTACTTGTTTCTGACGATGACTATAAATTGCCTCCGGGGCTTAGACAAGGTTTGTCCACATCCGGCCTACCGATTCATGTAATCGGTAGGCGTAACTTCTCCAACCTTGAACTCGTTCGAATTTATGGAGGAGAATTTTACGAGATAAATTCTACGGATTTTCTTTCCAAGTTTTTAACCGATCTGGAATACTTTCACAAATACCCGGCGGAGATACGATACAATTCTCCCTTTCGAAGCGATTTTTGGAAAGCGGAAGGAGATTTCATTCGAGGAGACTGGCAATCTTCCCAAGGTGGAAAATTTACTTACACATATAAACCCGGAATCATGAAACAGTTTGGATTCATTTTTCTAAGTCCTGGAGTATTTCTTCCTACGATGGGTTTTTTACTCATTCTCACTTTGATTGCATTGCTCCTTTTATTTCGGAGAGAAAAAGATGTGGGCGAACCTTCCGCACCGTTAGGGGAAACAGAGAAAAGGTTTCATGCAAGAGGAGAGGAAAGAGAAGTTTATCAGAGAATGTACGGAGATCAGTTTTCTCCGTATGCAAATTCGGAAGGAATTTATGTTTCTCGTTCTCTTCCGGTAAACGAGTCCGAGTTTGAAACTGCGGAGACCTACGATCTTGCGACCCTGATTCAAAAAGAAGGTAAATCTCCTGGTAAACAAGTTCCAATTCGTAAATCCGAGACCACTTTCGGGAATGGAGAGCTTTCTGACGTTGTGATTTCCGATCCAGGGGTTAGTAAACTTCATGCCAGAATTCGTAAGATCAAAAACCGTTTCGTTTTGTACGATTTAATTTCTGATGGAGGAACTTATTTAAACGGTAAAAAAATTCTCCGGCCCCGGGTCTTGTACGATTTCGATGAAATCAGCCTCGGAAAAACGGTGTACGTTTTTCGGGCTCGTTAGAATTTCAACCTTCCCAATTCATTCTCTATCCCTTAAAATAGATCAGAGTGGACGAAAAGAACCGATATCCCGACGATGGAAATTCAAGCGGATATCTTTTCTCTTTTCGAGAAATAAATCCAATCCACAAATTCCGAAAGAATTTCTTTCGGGGAGTATTAGAATCCAATGAAGACAATGTTCGAAAAAATCTGGGAAGATCATCTGGTGGGAGAACTGGATGCGGGATCGTATCTAATTTATATTGATCGTCATCTTATTCACGAAGTTACAAGCCCCCAGGCTTTCGAAGGACTCAAAATCGCGGGCAGAAAGGTCCGCCGTCCGGAAGCGACTTTCGCTACTATGGATCATAACGTTTCTACTCGTACTCGGGATTTAAGTTTAGCCGATCCGATTTCTGCGATTCAGATGCAAACTCTGAAAAGAAATTGCGATGAAAACGGAATCCGTCTTTATGATTTTCAAAATCCCGATCAAGGAATTATTCATGTAATTGCTCCCGAAATGGGGCTGACTCATCCTGGAATGACAATCGTGTGCGGGGATTCTCATACTTCCACTCATGGTGCTTTCGGTGCGCTTGCGTTCGGGATTGGAACGAGCGAAGTGGAACACGTTCTCGCGACTCAAACTCTCGTTCAAAAAAGAGCGAAGACTATGGAGATTCGAGTCGATGGAAAACTTTCCGACAAGGTGACCGCGAAAGACATTATACTTGCGATCATTGGTAAAATCGGCACTGCAGGAGCAACCGGCTACGTAATTGAGTACCGAGGTTCTGCGATTCAAAGCTTAAGCATGGAGGCGAGGATGACCGTGTGTAATATGTCGATCGAAGCGGGAGCGAGAGCGGGACTCATTGCCCCGGATCAAATCACGTTCGATTATATCAAAGGAAAAGATTTTGCACCGAAAGGTGCCCAATGGGACCTCGCCGTTAAAAAATGGAAACACTACGTAACCGACGAAGGTGCAAAGTTCGACACCACCGTAGTTCTTCATGCGGATGAAATTACCCCGATGGTGACTTGGGGAACTTCTCCTAGCCAGGTCGTTTCCGTAAAAGGAATTGTTCCAAGCCCGAGTGACGCAACCGATCCGATTGATAAAATCGGAATCGAATCCGCACTCAAATATATGGGTTTAACTCCCGGCGAAAAGATCGAAGAAATCAAAATCAACAAAGTTTTTATTGGTTCTTGCACCAATTCCAGAATCGAAGATTTAAGAGCCGCAGCGGCAACGATCAAGGGGAAACAAGTTTCCTCTAAAGTGCAGGCGATCGTGGTTCCTGGTTCCGGAAGAGTCAAACGCCAAGCAGAACAGGAGGGGCTGGATAAGATCTTTACCGCCGCGGGATTCGAATGGAGAAATCCGGGTTGTTCCATGTGTCTCGCGATGAATGATGATGTTCTCGAACCGGGAGATCGTTGCGCTTCCACTTCCAATAGAAACTTTGAAGGTCGTCAAGGAAAGGGTGGAAGAACTCACCTCGTTGGACCTGAAATGGCTGCAGCCGCAGCGGTAGAAGGTCGTTTCGTAGATATCCGGAACTGGAAATAAATCAAGGGGTAGACGAAAGATTATGAAAGCATTTACAATCTTAAACGGAGTAGCCGCCTTACTCGACAAGCCAAACGTCGATACGGATCAAATCATTCCGAAACAATTCCTCCGAAAGATCGAAAGAACCGGATTTGGTGTTCATCTTTTTCACGACTGGAGATATTTGGACGACGCTGGAACAAAACCAAATCCTGAATTTTCACTGAATCAAGAAAGATACAAAGGTGCTACCGTACTTTTAACAAGAGATAACTTCGGATGTGGATCTTCCAGAGAACACGCTCCTTGGGCCTTGGAAGACTACGGTTTTCGTTCGATCATAGCGCCTTCTTACGCGGATATCTTTTTCAATAACTGTTTTAAAAACGGAATGCTTCCTGTGGTTTTAAAGTCTGAGGAAGTGGAAGAATTGTTCCGATCCGTTTCGGATAATATAGGAGCTAAACTTCAGATCGATCTGAACAAACAAACCGTAACCGGTCCGACTGGAAAAGTATATACGTTCGAGGTGGATTCTTTCCGTAAATATTGTCTTTACAACGGACTTGACGACATCGGTCTTACTCTCAAGCAGGAAAGTAAAATCGGGGAGTTTGAAAAAAAACAGAAAGAGGTTGAACCTTGGTTGTACTCTATATAATTCTGCCGAAAATTTATGTTTGATGAAATATCCCGTTCGATTGACGAATTTGGAAATAGTTTTCTTGGTGCTCTGAACAATATTCAGAAGTCTTTTGGGCGGGAACTTAGCGTAGCAAAACCCATTAAAGAGACGATCCTGCAGATGATCGGAAATACTCCGCTCATTCGCCTGAATCAAATCGGCTCTCATATCCCTAACGTGGAATTTTATCTCAAAGCGGAATTCTGTAATCCTACCGGCTCCGTAAAAGACAGAACCGCATTATCCATGCTCCTTTCTTCCGAAAGAAGAGGAGAATTAAAACCCAAAGGACAAGTCGTTCAACCCGGTTACAACACGACCGCGATTAGTCTTGCTTGGATTTGTACGATTCGACAATATAAATTTCGTTGTTTGGTCGCTGGTGATACCGATTTGCAAAAGATCAAAGACCTGCAAACCTTCGGAGCTCACGTAGAGATCGTTCCCGAAGCGAAAGGAAATTGGGACGAAATCCTTTTGAGGAAAGCGAAGGAAATCAAAGAAAAAGAGAAAAACGTAGCGATTCTAAACGAATACAAAGATATGGCGAACACGAATGCACATTATCTTTTTACTGGACCTGAAATTTGGAGAGATCTTGGTGGAAGTGTGGATGCGTTTGTAGCGGGAGGAGGTTCTGGAGGAACTCTTTCAGGTGTGGGTAGATTTTTAAAATCCAAAAAATCTTCGGTTCGGATAATCATGGGAGTCGGTCAAAAATCTAGATTCATCCGCAAGATGGTTCAAAAGGAAAGTTCCATTCATCTTCCTGAATCCTTTGATCCGAAGATCGTAGACGAATACGTCGGAGTCGATCGGGAGCAAGCGCTTTTATATCAATCCGATCTCTATCAAAAAGAAGGAATTTTTGCGGGACAGACAACTGGAACTACTCTTGCGAGTGCGATTCGATTTGCGGAAGGACTCCCCACAAGAGACGACCAAAAATCCCAGGTCTACAGAATCGTAGTTCTTTCCCCCGACCGGTTTTGAAAGAAAGAAAATTTTCCAGCTCAATCGAAGAGTTGGAATTTGTCCGGGCCGAACTCGAAAGAGAAAAGAAAGAAGAGGATTCCCTCTTTTCCAAAGACTGGCTTTCCCGTTCTCTCCAAGATCGGGTTAAGCTCGGAATCACGTTATACCCTCTTGTCTACGAAGAACAGTCTTTAGGCAGAGAGGGAAGTTGGATTATTACTTTTCGTTTTCCGAATCAAGAGGAATATCCTTCCAAATTTCAGCCCGGTGCTCCAGTTCAAATTGGAAAGAACGAAGATCGGGTTCGTACAATCTTAGTGTCTCTTCATAGAGAAAAAATTCGAGTCGCGGTCGAAGAAGTTCCGGAATGGATCGAAGACGGAAAATGTTTTTTAGATCTTTTGCCCGATGAAACCTCCTACAAGGAAATGTTTCAAGCGTTGGACCAAGTAACGGGTGCGACCAAAGGAACGAGATTGTATATCAATCGCGAGCTTTTACTGGGATACGGGAAACCGGATCCGATTGCGATTCGCAAATCCGATGAAACTCGAATATTACAAAGAATGGATTCTTCTTTGAATCCATCGCAGAAAAATGCGGTTTTGCGTTGTGTGTTTTCCGAGGATATTGCTGTAATTCATGGGCCTCCCGGTACAGGTAAAACTACTACATTAACCGAAATTGTAAGCCAACTCGTCGTTGAGGGAAAAAAAGTTCTTGTGTCTGCTCCCACACATTCCGCTTGCGATCTTTTGGTCGAATCGATTTCCGCGAAAGGAATTTCGGTCTTACGGCTGGGACATCCGGCCCGTATCAGTGAAGCCGTTCTTAATTCCACCTTGGACTACAAACTTTTTCATCACTCTGACGGAAAATTGTTAAACGAATATAGAAAAGACGTGATCGAAATTTCGAAACAAGCCAAAAAATATAAACGGAATTTCGGGGAAAAGGAAAAAAAAGAGCGTAAGAATCTTTTTCAAGAAGTAAAAGAACTCAAAAAAATGATCCGATCCATGGAAAAAGGACTGATTGACAGTTTGGTTTCTTCTCACCCTGTGATTATTTCCACTCCCGTCGCATCTGCTCGCTCTGTATTGGAAGGTCGAACTTTCGACTTTTGCGTGTTAGACGAATCCTCTCAAGGACTCGAACCTGCCTTTTGGATTCCGATATTAAAATCGGATCGAGTGATTCTTGCGGGGGATCATAAGCAGTTGCCTCCGTCTTTATTTTCCGAAAAAAACTCTCTGGAGTTTACACTTTTTGAAAAAGCTGCTGAAAGATTGGAAACGTCTGGGCGGGTTTTTTTGCTCGATACTCAGTATAGAATGAAGGACGAGATTTCTTTTTTTCCTTCCATGGAATTTTATTCAAATCGACTGAAGTCAGGCCGTCCGGAGCCGGAAAGAACTTCTAACTTTCCGGAAACTTTTCCTTTTGGGAATGCATTTCAATGGATCGATACGGCTGGAACTGATAGTGAGGAAGTCGCTGTTGACGATAGTCTTACCAATCCTTTCGAAGCGGATCTTCAGGTTCGTCTTTGTATTCTGCTCCAGGAAAACGATTGGCCGGAGGAAGAGATTACGATTCTTTCCCCGTATCGCGCTCAGGTGCGATTGGTTTTGGAAAAATTGCAGGAAGCAGGGCTTTCTAAAATTCAAGTCTCTACGATAGATTCGTTTCAAGGAAGAGAGAATCGTTGTATTCTTTTCGGGTTTGTCCGTTCTAATGCGGAAGGTCGTTCCGGTTTTTTAAAGGAATCCAGAAGAATCAATGTAGGTATGACGAGGGCCAAGGACCTTCTGCTTTGTATTGGCGATAGTTCCACTCTTTTGGAGGATCCTTTTCTATCTAGGTTAATTCGATTTGCGGAAGATAAAGAAGTCTTTCGGACCGCTTGGGAATTTCGCGATCCATAGAGAGCGAAATTGCCAGCGAACAGCGTAGCGTTGTGAGTGGCTTTCAACGTTAGTTGAAACCAACCTTGTCGCGATCCATAGAGACTTTGGACTAACTTCTCCTCAATCAAAAAAGGAAAAGTTCTGACAGGAAGCTTATGTTTTACTTTACAAAAATAGAATTTTCTGATAGAGAAAAATTTCCAGAGTTTCCCCACGAACTCGCCACACCACCCAATCCGGGGCCGGCTCTTTCACGGGAGACTTTGTCGGAACTCGGTTACCACTTTAGAATATTCTTAAATACGAAAAAACCGAATAAGAAGAGGAGCAAACTTATAAAAACGTGCGAAACGAGGATATGAAAAGAGGATTGGTTGTCACAGATAAACTTGAGGTAGAAATTTGCAAAAGCCAGATTGAAAACGGAAAGAACCGCGGCCGCTAAGACTGGATTTCCTGGTTTTCCGTTTTTCAGAATCAAAACCCCGCTTCCCGCCAAAAGAGCGCTGGAAAGAGAAAGGATGATCCAACATTTCCCAATATGAATATGGATTTCGTTATCTCCAATCAAATCCCAGACGAACATGCATATCGAATAAAGGATCCAAAGAAATGCGAGAAGTAGTGGGAAACGTGCGGTTTTAGTAAAGGATTCTTCCGGAAAACGCAATTGAGATAAGGTCCAAAACGAATAAAGAGCGATAAGAGAAATCCAAAGAAAATCCGGCAATAAAGTAGGTAGATGAATAAAACGATTTGAAGTCGGGTGTAAATGAAGAAGATAAAGCGATGTGAGAATCACCGCACCTAAAATCACGAACCAATTCCAACCATTTTTTCGAATCGGAGGCTCTTTGGCCATTTTTCGGATTAAAGATTCGGTTGTTTGTTCTTGATGAGACATCGTTTGTACTCTACGCGGAAATTTCCCAATTTTGGAGAATGGTTGGACAATAATTTCTTCTCAATTCAATTTGGAGGGAATCGGTTTTCGTTTTTTTGAATATGTCCATAATCGAAGGAACGTTTCTTATCACTTGTCTCAAAATTCGAATTTTTATTTGAGAAAAGACTCGAAACGATGAAACTGAAATCGTCAACTTTTTAAACTTGATACCTTGTTTTGCGGATGCCAATAGGTATTCCCCATAAGTTACTTGAGTTCACTCGGTAACTTTCATCTCAAATGTTACGATCCATAGAAAGTAACATTGTAAATTTTGGCCGGGCTCTTATCTTTTCGAAGGTTCCAAGCAGTTAGTTACATGTCAGCTAAAAAAGAAATCTGGGAAGAATGTTCGATGTTAATCCGCAAGGCCGGAGAAGGAGATCAAAGTTCCTATGAAAAATTTCTCCAGCTCGTAACCGGAGTTCTCAGATCGTACCTGATTCCACGAATCAGCAATCAAGAAGACCGAGAAGATTTGATTCAGGAAATTTTAATCGGACTTCATAAGGCTAGGGATTCTTATCGTGAGGATCGTCATCCGGCACCTTGGGTTTTTGCGATTGCAAGATACAAGACAATTGATTATCTAAGAAAGAAGAAAGTAGGAGATCGAACTTTCAGTATGGATAATCTGGAAATTTTCGCTTCTCCAGAACCTATCCAAGAAGAACCGGAGAACGCCAGGGAGATTCTCAAAAAATGGCTGAACGTTTTGGATGAAAGGCAGAAACAAATTCTCACTCATCTCAAACTTGAAGGGATGAGCGTTCGAGAAGTTTCCGAACAAACAGGCCTTTCCGAATCCAATATCAAAGTCATTACTCATAGGGCGATTCAAAAGATCCGAAAGCATTTTTCACTCGATCTCTGACAAAGTATCTGCCAAAATCGTCCAAGAATTAACATGATTTCCCATTCTTCGAGCGGCATCCGAGTAGAGTTCTTAGATTCTATTTCCTTGATTTCTAAACAAGAATGGAACTGTATCTCCGATCCCAAAAGTCCTTTTTTAGAGTATGATTTTCTCAAATCCTTGGAAGTTTCTTGTTGTATCGGACCTTCCACTTCTTGGATTCAGAGGTATTGTGTACTTTGGAAAGAGGATCGTCTTTCGGCCGCAATTCCTCTTTTTTTAAAATTCGATTCCTACGGGGAATATATTTTTGATTTTCAATGGGCTCAATTTTTCTTACAAGCGGGACTCAAATACTATCCGAAAGGTCTTGTTGCAATTCCGTTTACTCCTGCCAATGGAAAGAGAATCTTATATGATACTCGTTTGAGTTTAAAAGAGGTCTGTTCTTATCTGATTCCGAAACTCCTTCAGTTTTGTGAAAAAGAGGGCTTATCCGGGCTCCATTTTTTATTTCTAGAAAAGGAAGAATCCGAGATTCTTTCCGAATACGGATTTGCAACGAGGCTTTCCCACCAGTATCATTGGATTAATGGAGGATATTCAAATTTTGACGATTATCTCCAAGCAATGAAATCCAAAAAGAGAATGCAGATCAAACGGGAAAGAGAGATCGTTCGCAGTTACGGATTTGAGATTCGGGTTCTGGAGGGAAACGAGATTTCTCGTTCGGATATGGACACGATCTGGAATTTTTATTCGGACACCCATTCTCGTAAATGGGGTTCGGCGTATTTAAACCGAAAGTTCTTCGATTCTTCTTTTGAAAGTTTTTTGGATAGAATTGTTCTTGTTCTTGCGTATCGAGAAGGAAACCCCATTGCAGGTACTTTCAATCTTCGAAAGGGCGACTTTCTCTACGGAAGATATTGGGGTTGTACAGAATATTACCCTCATCTTCACTTTGAATGCTGTTTTTATCAATTGATCGAGTATGCGATTCAAAAAAACATCAAAGTTTTCGAAGCGGGTGCGCAAGGTGAGCATAAATTTCTAAGAGGTTTTCCGGCGGTTCCTACGTATAGTTCTCATCGGATTTTTCATGCTGGAGCTAGAAATGCGATTGAACGTTTCTTAAAGGAAGAAAGATTGCACATGCAGGAGATGATCCAAGAAACCAATGAACATTCCCCGTTGAAGGAAGTGCAGACGAATGTCTACTTTCAGACGGAAACAACTTCTGACTTGGGGAGTTATGAGCCGTGAGTGATATCTTTAGATTTGATACCGAAGAGCAAACTCTCACTAAAGAGAAGGTAAAGCTGAAACGTCCTTCCAAATACAGAGTCATCATACTCAACGACGATTTTACTCCGATGGAGTTCGTCGTTTGGATTTTACAATTCGTTTTCCACAGAAGTAAGGCGGAAAGTCAGCAGATCATGTTAAAGGCGCATATAACTGGAAAAGCGTTATGCGGCGTTTACTCGCACGATGTCGCAAGAACCAAGGTCATACAAGTTCAACAATTAGCGGAACAACACGGATATCCGCTTCACTGTACGATGGAAGTGGAGGAGGGATTATGATTCTCACGGAAGAAATGGAACGTACCTTAAAAAAGGCTTGGGAAGAAGCCAAAAGAAGAAGAAACGAATTTATCACTATAGAACATATCCTTTTTGCTCTTACTTATGACACAGTAGGGAAGGAAGTTCTGGAAGCCTGCGGAGCGGATCTAGAACGTCTGAGAAAGGATTTGATTGGTTATCTGGAAAGCGAGTTGGAGATTCTTCCGGAATCCTCCGGCGATCCGATCTATACAATCGGAGTGCAACATGTACTTCAACTTGCGGAATTTCACGTTCAGTCCACAAGAAATAAAAAAATGGACGGAGGAGACGTTCTTGCCGCCCTTTTTCGGGAAGATCAATCGAATGCAGTTTACTTTTTAGGACTACAAGATATTTCCAGACTCGATATCGTTCGTTACATCTCGCACGGAATCCGAAAGGATTCTAAAAATCCCAACAAGGAAATTTTAGGAGAAGAAAATGAAAAAATTTCCGATCCCTTACAAGCCTTTTGTGTAGATCTTACCGCGAGAGCCAAAGAAGGAAAGCTCGATCCTATGGTCGGAAGAGAGGAGGAGCTTGATCGTACCATTCATATTCTCTGTAGAAGAAGAAAAAATAATCCTATCTTTGTAGGAGAGGCAGGCGTTGGTAAAACTTCAATCGTGGAAGGACTTGCCCAAAGAGTTGTGGATGGAAAAGTTCCTGAACCATTAAGGAATTTGAAAGTATATTCTCTTGATATGGGACTCTTACTTGCCGGAACCAAATTTAGGGGAGAATTTGAAGAGCGGCTGAAAAACGTAGTCACTCAAATTACGGCACAGGATGATCATGTCCTATTTATCGACGAGATTCATACGATTATAGGCGCTGGTGCGGTTTCGGGCGGTTCTCTGGACGCTTCCAATCTTTTAAAACCTGCGCTTTCCAGTGGAGAGCTTCGTTGTATAGGAACCACGACTTATAAGGAATTTAAATCAATATTCGAAAAAGATCATGCGCTTTCCAGAAGATTTCAAAAAGTAGAAGTAGGTGAACCTTCCGTCTTTGAAACGATAGAAATCTTAAAGGGTCTTTTGGAGAAATATGAATCTTTCCATAAGGTGAAATACTCTTCTTCCGCCGTAGAACAAGCGGCGGAGTTGTCCGCTCGTTATATTCTAGATCGAAAACTTCCAGACAAGGCGATCGATCTTTTGGACGAGGCGGGAGCTAGGGTTCGGCTCAGAGAAGGCGGTAAGAAAACGGTTACGGTTCGTGAAATCGAGGATCTTGTTTCTAAAATTGCAAAGGTTCCTTCGGTTACGGTAAAAGCTGATGATCGCGAAAAACTAAAGAACTTGGATGAAGAATTAAAAACCAAGATCTACGGACAAGGCTCCGCGATTGATCAATTGGTTCAATCGATTCGACTTTCTAGAAGTGGACTTTCCGAACCTGGGAAACCCGTTGGATGTTTTCTTTTTGCAGGACCAACCGGTGTCGGTAAAACCGAACTTACTCGAAAGTTGGCCGAAATTTTAGGCGTGGAACTCGTTCGTTTTGATATGAGCGAATATATGGAAAAACATACTGTGTCCCGTTTGATAGGCTCTCCTCCGGGTTATGTAGGCTTTGAACAGGGAGGACAACTCACGGATGCGATCTATAGAAATCCACATTGTGTCCTTTTGCTCGATGAGATTGAAAAAGCGCACGAGGATATTTATAATATTTTATTACAGATTATGGATCATGCCACGCTTACGGATAATAACGGAAGAAAATCGGATTTCCGTCAGGTGATTCTTGTGATGACGACCAATACGGGAGCACGTGAACGTTCTACAAATCCGGTGGGATTTGCAAATGATCTTTTGGAAGACCGAAGCTTGAAAGCGATCGAAAAGCAGTTTTCTCCCGAGTTTAGAAACCGTCTGACTGCAGTGATCGAATTCTCTTCCCTAAATCAGGAAAATGTAACTAAAGTGGTTGCAAAACAGCTTGCTCTATTGCAGGAAAGATTGAATTCTAAACAAATTGAACTAGAGTTTCAGGACGATGTACTTGTCTACATTGCGGACAAAGCCTATACACCCGAGTTCGGCGCAAGACCCGTTCAAAGATGGATCGATACTCATATCTCAAAACGGATCTCTGAAGAGGTTCTTTTCGGAGCGTTGAAGTCCGGAGGTAAAGTGAAACTGATTTCCGGCAAAGAGGAAATTGAAATGAAATTCACGTCCGGAAAAAAATCCTGAAACTCAAATACCGGGATCCAATGAAACAAACCACAATTCGTATCATTCTGATACTTTTACTTTTCTCGTGTAGAGAAACTCCTCTTACCATTGAGGGGAAAAAGATTTCTACAGATTTACTCGTAACCCCATCTCACGGAAAAACACACGTCGACTACTTCAGCGAAAGTAAGAATCTTATGATCGCAACTGATTCTCCCGAAGCCACTCAAGCGGGGATCGAAGTTGGGTCGTTAGGCGGAAACGTAGTGGACGTAGCCGTTGCAACTTCGTTTGCGATTTCGGTTACAAGACCGCATTCAACCGGACTTGGCGGAGGAGGTTTTTTAGTTCTTTACTTGAAAGAATTTTCGGAACCGATCGCTTTTGATTTTCGGGAAAGAGCTCCTAACGCGGCATCTAGAGACATGTATAAGAAAAAACCGAAAGAAGATTCTTTGCTTGGGTTTCGAGCTGTAGGTGTTCCGGGTAATGTAGCCGGTCTAGTTCAGGTTCAAAAACGTTACGGAAAACTTTCCCTCAAAACGGTGATTTCTCCAGCGATTCGATTGGCAGAAAAGGGATTTCCGATGTATCCTGATTTACAGTCCGCGATTCAGAAGTCTTCAAAGGATATGGATCAGGAAATGAAAGGGGTTTTTCTTCCAGGAGGGAAGGTTCCCGAGTTAAAAAGTATTCTGGTTCAAAAAGATTTGGCGAATTCTTTGAAGTTGATTTCCGAAACGGGTGAAAAGGAATTTTACCATGGAAAAATCGCAGATGCGATCACGACCGCGATGAAGGCTAATGGCGGGTTGATAACTTCTCAAGATCTAAACGATTTTAAGGTGGTTGAAAAGAAAGCCTTAAAGACGACATATCATGATTATACGATTTATACGATGCCTCCACCTTCTTCGGGAATTCATCTTCTTACGATGTTATCGATGTTGGAAAAAGAACCTCTCAAGGAAACGTATGAAAAAGATCCGGCTTTGTATTATCATTTCGTTACGGAGGTGATGAGAAGGGGCTATGCGGACCGTGCGGTTTTCGGTGGCGATTCTGCGTTTACGAAAATACCTGTGAACCGTCTTCTTTCTAAGAAATATGCAGAGGAAAAGATTTCCGACTTCGATCCGAAAATCGCCTCTAGTAGTTCTTCTTTTCTGAAAACTCTTAACTTCGGTGTAGAATCTCCGCAGACTACTCATATTTCGGTCATGGACCGGGAGGGAAACTCCGTATCTACGACTCAGTCCATCAATTTTCGTTTCGGGGCCTCAGTTATGGCTCCCGGAACTGGAATTGTTTTGAACGATACAATGGATGATTTTAGCAGGGTTCCCGGAGAGCCAAACGTATACGGTTTGATCGGTGCGGAGGCGAATTCTATTCTTCCTAAAAAGACTCCTCTGAGCAGTATGTCTCCGACCATCGTTTTTAAGGGAAAGGAATCCTTTTTAACCACTGGGGCACCGGGAGGAGCTTACATCGTCAACGCGGTTTTACAATCTCTTGTCTACAATTTGGATTTCAATTTAACCTTGTATGAATCCGTCGCAAGGGGAAGAATTCATCATCAGCTTTTTCCGGACGCCGTGTTTATCGAAAAATCTGTGAATGAAAGAAACGTATTCGATGGCCTTTCGTCGAAAAAGCACGATATCCGAATTGCTCCGAACTTTGCGAAACTGTTCTCGGTCAAAAGAGAGAACGGAATGCTCTATGGAGCTTCCGATCCACGTGGGGAAGGGGCCACCGGCGGACTTTGAAAACTAAGGAACTCACTCAATCGAAGATAGAAGAAGTATCCCTTGAAATTCTTTTGAGACATGCCGTAAAGGCGAAACACGGCTTGGAAAAAGAAAGTATGAGGGTAGGGCCCGATGGAATGCTCGCGAAAACCCCGCATCCAGCGCATTTGGGTTCGAGCTTAACCAATCACTATATCAAGACCGATTTTGCGGAGCCTCAACTTGAATACGCAACCCATCCTCGTCCTAAGATTGAAGCGAATATTCGTGAATTACAAGATTTGCATATATATACGTTTCGTCAATTGGACAACGAACTTATATGGCCTTTTAGTATGCCTCCGATTCTACCGAAAGATGAAAACGAAATTCCTCTCGGACAATACGGGACTTCCCACTCCGGAAGATGGAAAACGGTCTATCGTCACGGATTGGGTCTTCGTTACGGAAGGAGAATGCAGACCATTTCCGGAGTTCACTATAACTTTTCTTTCTCGAAAGTTTTCCTTCGTCAATTTTTAGGAAAAGAAATTTCGAACTTTACGAAAGAGGAAATCTCTTCTCTTTATCTGCATGTGATTCGAAATTTTATGAGAAGGGTTCATTATTTAACGTATCTCACTGGATCTTCCGCCGTTTTTGATTCCACTTTTTTGCCGAATCCGGGAAATCTCAAATTCGAAAAACATAAGAATTTTACGTTATATTCTCCTTATGCCACTTCTCTCAGGATGAGCGAGATCGGATATACGAGTAGGGTTCAGGATACATTAGGAATCCATTATAATTCTTTGGAAGAATATGCAGAACGGATGTGTTATGCGGTTCATACCCCGTGTCCTAATTATGTTTCTTTTTCTCAAAATGCGGACGCCCAACTCAATCCGAATTATCTTCAGATTGAAAACGAATTTTATTCTCCGATTCGTCCGAAACAGGTTCCCAAGGAAGATGAAAGACCGCTAGATGCTCTTCTTCGAAGAGGAATCGAATACATAGAGATTCGTTCTTTAGACATCGATCCTTATTCCCCTGTGGGAGTTTGTAGGCTTAATCTCGCCTTTACCCAGTTGATTCTTTTGGATTCTTTGCTTAGTCCTTCTCCTTTGATTTCCGAAGAAGAGAATACGATCTTAAAGGAAAATTTGGATTCCGTGATTTGGGAAGGAAGAAATCCGGAATTGGAAATCAATTCGAACGGAACCAAGAAAAACTTTCAAGTAGCCGGAGCGGAATATTCGGAGTCTTTGAGACACTACGCAAAAATTTTGGATCTTCATACTAAAAGACGTATGTATCAGGAATCGATCGATTTTCAGATTAAAAAATGGAAGAATCCGGATAAGACTCCTTCCGGAAAATTACTTTCCGAAATTCTAAAACGTGATATTGAATTCAGAGATAAGGGAATAGAACTCGCCCGTGAAAATCGACGTGCCCTTTCTTATTTGGAATATTCTCCTGGAACTTTGATGAAGATAGAAAAGGAAGTGGTTCGTTCCTTTCAAGAAAAAGAACAATTGGAAAAAGAAGAAATCCAATCCCAATATCCTACTGTTAAACTATGCAATCATTGAAACTAAAACCGGGTGAATTTTTTACCCCGGAAATATTTACTTTGAAAGGATTTGAGGACCTGGAAATTTCCACGCAGATTGTGATTCGGGATGCTCTTAATCGGGGCTTGGAAGTGGAGGTTTTGGATCGTAAGAATCATTTTTTAAGACTTAAAAACTCAAATGGATTCGTTCAATACATAAAGGAAGCCTCTAAAACCGCTTTAGATTCCTATATGTCTTTTCTCATAATGGAAAACAAAACGATTTCAAAAATTGTAATGCACGAGTCGGGACTTTTGGTTCCTGAGGGAGATAGTTTCGGGGATCTGGAATCGGCTTTAGTATTCTGGAGGAGAAATTCTGATCGAAAAATAGTTGTAAAACCAGTGACCACCAATTTTGGAATCGGGATCACGATTTTGACTCCGCATGCTTCCGAGGAAGACGCAAAGAAAGCGATTAAGATCGCATTCAATCATTCTGAATCGGTAATTGTGGAGGAATTTGCAGAAGGAAATGAATACCGTTTTTTGGTGATTGGCACGGAAACCGTTGCAGTTTGTAATCGAGTTCCGGCTAACGTAACTGGTGATGGAATTCATACAATCGAAGGGCTTGTTGCTTTAAAAAACGAGGATAAAAGGCGGGGAGTAGGACATGTGACCCCATTGGAAAAAATTCAATTGGGTGATACGGAACTAGACGTGCTGCAACAATCCGGTTTTACGAAAGATTCTATCCCTTCCAAGGATCAAAAAGTCTTTTTAAGAAAGAATTCGAATATCAGCACTGGAGGAGATTCAATTGACGTGACGGATTTGGCCCATTCGTTTTATAAGGAGCTGGCAGTCAAAGCCGCGCAGTTGGTCGGTGCAAAAATTTGCGGCGTAGATATAATCCTAAAAGATTTGGAAAAGCAGGAAGATTATCGAATTTTGGAGTTGAACTTCAATCCCGTTTTATATATTCACAACTATCCTTACGAAGGCAAAAATAGGGACGTTGGAAATAAAATTTTAGACTTACTCGGTTTTTAGGAAGTCTTCTTTTTTAATTTTGTGTATTTTACGATTTCTCTCGATTCGTACATCTTAATATCATCGTCGACCAGAAAGGGAACTTGGTTCTGTCCTCCGAGTTTCACTACTTCTTTTCTGCCGGGTGTTCCCCGGCTGGCTTCCACGAGTTCGTAGTCCTTTCCTGCGACGAGTCCCATATTTTGAAACTCGCTTCTTACGTAAGCGCAGTAAGGGCACGATTGAAACTGATACAACTTCATCATGAGTTTAAGATTCCCACTTTTTTCTGGAGATCTCCGGACTTTGCCATTTCTACTACGATATCGTGACCGCCGATGAATTCCCCGTCGATATAAAGTTGTGGAATGGTTGGCCAGTTTGCGTAGTCTTTGATTCCTTGGCGCATCGTTTCGTCCGAAAGAACGTTAAAGGATCCGAACGAGATTCCTAAACTTCTTAAAACGTTAGACACACCTGCGGAAAAGCCGCACATAGGTGCTTCCGGAGTTCCTTTCATAAAGAGAAAGACCTTACTAGTTCCTATCAAATCATTTATCTTTTGTTTTACTTCTTCGTTCATTCTTGTATCCTTGTTTCTAGCGCTAATGCGTGCACTTCTTGTTTTAGTTCCTCTTTCAGAGTTTCATAGACCATTCTATGTTGTTCTAAAATAGATTTTCCTTCGAATCCTTTGTAAATCACAACTGCTTTGATATGCACTCCGTCCCGATAAGGATCTAAGATTGTTACCTTGGAATCGGGAAGACCGGATTCTATCTTATTTTTAATTTCGTCGATTGTCATCGTTCTTTCTTTAGACTTGAATTTTAGGTGATCTTTTTTCTTTCAGCAGATCTTGGTTTTAGGATTTTGTATCCCTTTTTTGCTACAATCCAGAATTTAGTCCTGTTCCCTTGTTTCTAGAATAATTGCGTGTAAACCCCGGTCGATCCATGGTTTGAGAATAGAATAGACCATTCTATGTTGTTCTACTTTTGATTTCCCTGAAAATTTCGAAGAGACCAATACGATTTTCATATGAGTTCCTTCCGGTCTGTTTTCCGGATTTCCGGTATGCCCTGCGTGTTCTGCACTTAAATCTTCGACTTCCAACCTGTAAGGGTTCAGGGAAGAATTTAAAAGGGAACGGATTTCCTCGGAGACGCTCATAGACTGGAGATCGATTAATTTCGGATTCCGATCCCTTTTTTCAATAAGTGTACAGAGAGAATGTATAACGATAAGGTTGTGGCTCCAATCATGGAAAGAGCGAACCACGGTTCAATATCGCTCACACCTAAAAATCCGTAACGAAATGCATTCACCATATACAAAATCGGATTCAGTTTGGAAACGTTCTGCCAAAATGGAGGAAGCATTTGGATCGAGTAGAAAACTCCTCCTAAATATGTCAAAGGAGTTAAAATGAAAGTTGGGATAATCGTTACGTCGTCGAACTTTTTTGCATAAAGTGCGTTTAACAATCCTCCAAGAGAAAACAAAAGAGAGCTTAAAAACACAGAGGTGATTAGCATCGGAAAATGATATACTTCCAATTCCGTGAAAAAAAGTGAAATCGCAATCACGAGAATTCCGACTGACATTCCTCGAATTACCCCGCCGATCGTAAAACCAAGTACTATCAAAGAAGGAGGAGTGGGTGAAACCAAAATCTCCTCTATGTTCTTTTGAAATTTTGCCCCGAAAAAGGAGGAAACCACGTTGTTATACGAATTGATGATTACGGACATCATCACAAGGCCCGGAACAATAAATTGGATATAGGTGTGATTTCCAATACTACCGATTTGAGAACCGATCAATTTTCCAAAGATGATAAAGTAAAGTGTGATCGTGATTCCCGGCGGAATGATTGTTTGAACCCAAATACGTAGAATTCGAATCGTTTCCTTGATGATGATAGTCTTGAATGCGTTGTATTTTTCGATTAAATTCATAATTTTTTCTCCACCAATTTGAGAAAGAGTTCTTCCAAGCGGTTGGATTTATTTCTCATACTGCTGATCTTGATTCCCTCTTGATCAAGGAGTTTAAATAAATCGTTGAGAGAAGCATCTCCATAGATGGAGGCTTCGAGTGTAGAACTATCCGTTTGTTTGATATCTATACCTGCAATCGTGTTGAACGAATTAAGATGGCCTGTAAAATCCAAGATAAAAGTCTCGTGATCTAATTTTTGAAGAAGGTCTTTCATAGAAGTATTTTCCACGATCTTTCCTTCGTCGATGATCGCTATGTTTCTACAAAGGCTTTCCGCTTCTTCTAAATAATGGGTCGTGAGAATAACCGTGATTCCGGATGAGTTGAGTTTTTGAAGAAATTCCCAAAGAGACCTTCTAAGTTCGATATCCACGCCTGCGGTCGGTTCGTCCAGGATCAAAATTTTCGGACCGTGAATGAGCGCTCTTGCTATCATGAGTCTCCGTTTCATTCCACCGGAAAGTTTGCCCGCTGATTCTTTCCTTTTTTCGTAGAGCCCGAGTTGTTGCAGATACTTCAATGCGCTTTCGGTGGCGATCTTTCGATCCATACCGTAATAACCGCCTTGGTTGATTACGATTTGATCCACTCTTTCGAAAACGTTGAAGTTGAATTCCTGAGGGACGACTCCGATATATGCTTTTGCTTTGGCAAGGTCGATATCGATATTGGCGTCGAAAATTTGAATCTTTCCCGAAGTCTTGTTCACTAAAGAACTCAAGATTCCAATCGTTGTGGATTTTCCAGCTCCGTTCGGGCCAAGAAGCGCGAAAAAATCCCCTTTTTCCACGTTAAGGCTAATTCCTTTAAGGGCGGTGACTCCACCTGCGTACGTTTTGACTAAATTCTCAATTTGCAGAGCAAATTTCATAAATTCTAAATTTTCCCATTATTCTTTTGTTTGTAAAAGTTCACTCGCTTTTCTGGCTGCATTACGTGCAATTTCGGGTAACGCAGGGTGTATATATATCATTCTTAAAAGGTCGTCTAAATTTCCGTCGATAGTCATCAAGAGGATAAAAAGATGAATCACATTGGAAGCTTCGTCTCCGATTGCGTGTGCTCCTAGAACCTTTCTCGATTTTTTATCCACGAGAATTTTCACGAATCCGGAATCGGAAAGCCGCGCCATTCCGGTAGCGCTGGCACTGTACGGATTTTTAGCGGCGATATAATCGATTCCTTCTTGAACGAGTTGTTCTTCCGTTTTTCCTACTCTGGCTACCTGAGGATGTGTAAAAACGGCGTGCGGAACCGGAGGATAATTGATCGGAGTCCTTATCTTTTCCTGGTATAAGGTGCGGAATAAAAATTCTCCTTCGAAATTTACGGAATGTCTGTAAAAATATCTTCCGGTGATATCGCCTAATGCGTAAACTTCGGGAGAAGTGGTTTCTAAATATTCGTTTACGATAATATAACCATTTGCATCGGTTTGAATTTTGGTATTTGATAAATTCAAAAAATCTGTATTGGGTTGAATTCCGGTTGCAACCAAAAGAGCTTCCGATTGGAGTTGTAACTTTTTTTCGTTCGCTTCGACTTCTATATGAAACATGTTCTTTTTATATTCTAATTTATGAATATTTGCGTGTAATAAGACGTTATGTTCTTTAGTAAAAACTCGTTCGAATTCGTTTACGATTTCCCCGTCTTCCTTCTTGAGCATTCTACTTCGAACTAAAAAAGTAACCTCGCTTCCGAACGCAGAATAGGCGAAACCCAATTCCAAAGCGATAAAACCACCTCCGATTACGATCAAGGATTTGGGAAGATCGGTTCTGCGAAGGGCTTCTCGGCTCGTCATATAAGGAGTTCCTGCAAGGCCCGGAATATTCGGAATTGAAGGTCTTGCTCCTGACGCGATAAAAATTCTTTTTGCAGTCAGTTGTTCTCCGTTTACGGTGATCACCTTATCAGAAACAAAACTTGCGGTCCCTTGAATGTAGTTGATATTCGGATTTTTACCG
>NZ_CP024871.1:2080000-2100000 GCF_000306675.2 Leptospira mayottensis 200901116 | reverse complement strand
TTCTGGATTTACGATATCCTTCAAAGACAGATAACGTGTTGAAACCATCCTGTTTCTTCTTTGTCGATACAAATTAAAGTTTCCGGTTTTTATGGCGCCTATAGAAGTAAGATTCGATTCTCCCCTGACAATTTGGAAAGGGATGGATCCGATTGGAAGGTATGGATTTTGTTGAATCGGATATTTTGTATCGTTTGCGATTTCAAAGGATGGTTCGGGGAAACGTTTACCTTTGGAAAAGATTTTTTCTTTTTCAAAACTCAGGTAAGCCATAAAATCAATCGATTTGTGGGAAAACGAAATTTGATTCCATTCTAAAAAATATAAAAATCGAGGAATGAGAGAAGGGGATGCAAATAAAAATGGAAGCTCTTCGATTTCCTCGGATTGAAAATCGTAAAAAGGATCTATTTTCGATTTCAATCGGACGATCGAGTCTGGATTTGCCAGAACGAAAATATAATTTGTTCCTTCTTTTAAAGGCACGTGATTTGCTGAAGGTTTGTTATTGATTTGTGGTTTCAATCGGAAAATCGGAACACTAATACCAGAAAAAATCGCCTGTTTTTACGGGGTAAAAAAAATTAAAAAGATTCGCGTAACGTATCTGGAATGGGAGTGGAAAGTCCAGGGGAGTAGTAGTTTCTTTTTGTGAGTTTGGATACGAGTGCTTTTTTGAAATTGTTAAAATTGTATTCAACTTTTAGAATGCGAATTTCATCCTCTAATCCAAACGGAATAAATTCTATGATTTCTTCCTCGGTCATTCCGGTAACTAAGGTAACGTCGTGGAGAATTCTTCCCAATTTGCGCACATCCCTCACTTCAAGCGGGATCAGATTTAGAATTTTGATTTCAAGCTCGTTAAGTTCAAACATTATCACTTCTTGCGAATCATAACTATGGTCATGTCGTCTTGAATTCTTCCGTTCGTATGTTTTAAAATTTCGGTAAAAAGATCATCGGCGATTTTTCCGAGATGATTTTTGGGAACCCCTTCCAAAAAACGAAACAAACTTTCTCCAAAATACAGGTTTCCGTTATTTTTCTGTTCGTAGAGCCCGTCTGTAAAGCAAAATACGATGTCTCCGGATTCCATATGAAAACGATTTTTGCTTTGTACGTTTTTCAAACATGCGTTCATGGTGGTGGATATGAATTTCCCATCGGTTTCCACAATTCGGTTTTCTCCGGTTCTTTTTTTATAAATCACAAAACTTGGATGAAGACCCGAATGTTCTATGTTTCCCTGTTTATCGGCTTTGATCAAAAGAAAAGTCGCATATAAATTAGAATTGATCGTTGGATTTTGTTCTGTCCTTTTGAGAAGATCTTCGTTGATATCTTCTATCACTTTGTAAGGATTTAAGTCGTATTTTACTAATAAGGCCATCTTTTGGAAAATCATCATACTGAAAATCCCTGCTTGATAGCCGTGTCCGACTGAATCTCCGATTCCGATCCAATAGTTTCCTTGTGGATCAGTTAAAAAATTATAAAAATCGCCTCCGATCGGATTGTAAGTGAGAGTTCTTCCGTATATTTCGTAGTTTTCATCGTCTATTGGTATCGGAAACAGATAATTCTGCATTCTATAGTCGCCTTTACGGTAACGTTTTGTTGTTTTTTCTTGGATTTCGTTTCTTGGAAGTATTTTTTTAGTTGAAAATAATATAAAAGAAACATAATTTACTAAATAAAGAAAAATGATAATGATCAAGTAAAGGACGATTCTTGCTTTTGGGGAAAATGGTTGAGTTTGCAGAACGCCGATGGCGATTGTTAAACAAATTAGATTTATACTAAGTAAAAGCCAGCCGATTCTTTGAAAGTAGCTTTTTATATGATCCGTTAAATTCATGGTTTGTAAAAATAAGCGTGAAATTGGAATTCCTTCTTAAGAAAGTTTTTTCTCGCTATTTGAAAATACTTATCTTCTAGGTAAGGCTTACTTACTCCGTTCAAAAGTCCGTATCTTTTTTCCTGATATCCAGATTCATACAATAATGGGACGAGAGTTTTTGTAGAAGAATCATAATGATATAACAATTTGTGATGAAACGGAAGATATTCGATTTGAAATGCTTCTCCATTTCCCTGAAAGAATGTTTCACCCTTCTGATTCGTTTCGAGTAAGACCCAATTTCCCGATACGTAATACCTTCCTTTTCCGCATATGATATGAGTTGTGTACTCGTTTATATCCTTCACTTCCCGTCTCATAGATTTTTCGAACGTGCGGTCTTCTGGATTTAGAAAAATTCTTTCCTGAACCGTATTTTTGTAAAAGAGGGTATTTAGATGTGATCTTTCCGGTCGGTTTCGTACATAAATTCCACCCGGAATTTTTCCAGAATCCGTTTCTAAAGTGGAATTTGGAGGAAGTTCTCGAATCCATTCGGGAGAACAGCAAAACAAAAGGATGGATGTAAGAAAAAGAAGTTTTAGACTTGGAAGAAAAGAGAATTTTCTAAGATCCAAATAAGCCCTCCTTTCGTCGGCGTTCTAATCCCCTTTTTTAAAGGGAGGTTTTAAAACTGAAAGTAAATAAATTCCCCACCGCCGTCTCCGAAAACTCCCAGAAGCAAAAGTAATAGGATACTAAAAGCAGGAATTAAGATCTTGGAACGTTTTTCAATCTTTTCCATTAGTTGTGGAAAATACTGAAGCGAATTTAAGCCGATGGTCAAAAATATAAACAGAAGTAGTTCTTCCCAACGAGGGAGAGTTTTTCCGGAAAAAAAGTTCTTAAAACCACCGATCAGATCCAGCAAAAACGGAACCGAGTTCTTTCCTACAGAGCCTGCTCGGAAGAAAATACCTGAAAACGCAAATAAGTTCAAAGTTACTGCGGTTCTCAATAGTCGTACTATTTTAGAAGAACCTGAGTCAATTCTCTCAGCTTGTTTTGGCTCTAAGATTCTTTCCACCGCAAGGATCAAACCCAAATACGCTCCCCAAAGAACAAATGCGATATTGGCTCCATGCCAAAGCCCTCCCAGGCACATCGTAAGAAACATATTCCACTGGGATCTAAATTCTCCCTTTTTACTTCCGCCGAGAGGAATGTAGATGTAATCCCGTAACCAAGTAGAAAGTGTCACGTGCCATCTCCCCCAAAATTCGCGGAAAGAGAGAGATAAAAAAGGACCGCGGAAGTTTTCCGGAATTTCATATCCAAGTAGGAATGCGGAGCCTCGGGCTATGTCGGTATAACCGGAAAAATCGCAGTAAACCTGACAAGCAAAACTGAGGATCGAAATATAAATGGAAGCCGCATGGTATTCCCCGGGTTCTAGATAAAGAGGAGAAATGATCCCGGCTATGGAATCGGCGAGAACCGATTTTTTAAACAGACCGAAGATCAATAAAAAAATTCCTTGTGTCACCCTATGTTTGTCGATCTCGGGATGATCGAGTTTTGGTAAGAAGTCAGTCGATCTCATGATTGGACCAGCGATCAATTGGGGAAAGAATAGGATGAATAAAAAATAATCGTTTGCGCTGATTTTTTGCGGAATGATTCCTCTGTGAATGTCTACTTGGAGAGCGATCAACTGAAACGTATAAAAACTGATTGCTAGAGGAAGAAGAATTTCGACTGAGGTTCCGAGTTTTTGCCAAAGTTCCATTCCCGTAATGGAACTCATGAAATCCATTAAAAAGTAATAATATTTGAAGAAAGCGAGGTTGACTACGTTTATAAGGACTACCCACTTCAGAAGTTTTCCTGTCGGTTTTCCTTTTTCCCTGTTTTTCCAGAGTTTGAGCGAGAAATAATAATTCATTCCGATTATTAGAAGAAAATGAATCAAAAACGCAATATGGGAATATCCGTAAAATATGATCGACGAAACGAGAAGTACTCTTTTTTTCGCGGGTCCGTCTACGTTCCAGTAGATCAAATACGTGATTAGAAATAAGAAAAGAAAGGGTAAAGAATTGAATAACATTGATATACCGGAAAATAGATTCTAAATTTCTAATGGACCTTAGTAAGACCAGATATATAGAAAACGAACCTGTCTTCTTGTTCCGAGAATTTTCGAGATTGTAGAATCCTGTTTTAACTCGGGAGATTGAACCTGATAAAAGTTGGCCCTTTTATCCGTATTCTGGGAATAGTAAATGATTCTCGGACTATTGTTTCCCGGAGTTTTTCTGTAACTCGGGAGGGCCATCGTCTCTTGAACCGCGTTGTCAAAATAACCAATCTTATCAATTAACCCGTGTTGAAGCGCTTGGGATGCGGTGAAAATTCTTCCGTCGGCAATCTTACGAAGTTCGGTGGGATTTTTTCCGGGTCTTCCGTTCTTTACGACTTCGAAAAATTTTTCGAAGAGATCGTCCACAATAGATTGAAGCAGTTTTCTTTGCTCGGGAGATAGATCTTCCAAGGGAGAGCCGATGGTTTTATTCCCTCCAGAACGGATCGACTGGTCCTTAATTCCAAGTTTGTCCAAACCCTCTTTTACATTGATTCCGGAAAGAATCACTCCGATTGAACCGGTTACGGAAGTAGGATGTGCGATTATGAGATCGGTCGCCATCGAAATATAGTACGCGCCGCTCGCCGCAGTATCCATAAACAAGGAGACCACAGGAATTTTCTTTTTAGCTTTAAATTGAAGAATCTCTTTGTAAAGGATGTCGCTTGCGGTTACAGAACCTCCTGGTGAATTGATCTTCAAGATCACGGCCTTGATTTCTGGATCCAGTTCGGCGAGTTCGAGTTGTTTTTTAATTCCGGCTAAGATTGAATCTTCTTGGCCCCCGAAAAAGGTTTTTTCTCCTTCGTCGCTGATTACTCCGTCTATGGGAATGATGAGAATTTTGTCTTCGTTTTTACCGGAAAGGAGTTTTTCCCTCAATTCTGCGGTTTTCGAGGGGGTGCCTAGATTTGCATTTACCGGAATATAACAATTGGAAAGAAAAAGACTTAAAAAAAGAAGATGGGTCCAAGTTAGAATCAAGTGTTTCAAAGAAATTCTCCTATCGTCAATTTTCCCTAGTTAAACAGGCTTTCAATTCCTTTCCATCTATTTTAAGGGAACGCTTCGAGTGATTCGTAATTAGGTTTTATATGTTAAAGGATTTTACCTCGCCATTAAAACGCTGGAGTTCCCAAAAATAGATGGAAAAGATTCGGAATTTCCAGGAAGTTTGTGGAAGTGCCGGAAATTTTTAGTAATTGTTCCCGATTAAAATTTACGGATAACGGGGAACAGATCCTTTCCTGGAGCTGGAGACATCCCTTAAGTGGCGAATGGCTTGAGATTATTTCCGGGTATGATGAAAAAGAACCGTTCTTTTCTTCCGGTTCATATTTGATGTATCCTTGGGTTAATCGTCATGCCGATGATAGGATTCGTTTGGGAGAAGAGTGGATTTCACTTTCTTCTATCGGAACTAAAGATAAGAACGGATATCCTTCTCATGGGCTTGTCTATTCTTGGAAACGCAGGATCGTTCGAAAGACGAATAATTCGATTGAGTTCGAACTTTATCCGGAAGAAGTTTTATCGGATTCTTCTTTGGGAAAGGTAATCGTTCGGGAAATATATTCACTATGGAGAATTTTGGACGAAGAAGTTCTTACTCTCAAAACTTCCTTTTTAAACCTCAATTCTTATCCGTTTCGATTTTGTTATGGTTATCATCCTTATTTTAGAATGAAATCCGATCAATGTCTCCTCCGGTCTAATCTTAGGAAACAGATTCCTTTACGAGAGGATCTAACTCCGGCTTATCCCATTTATGGAACGAAAACGGATCGATTTACTTTGGAGAGTATCCCCGTGTTAGATTCTTTATTTTTTGGAAAAGATGCGTGGGTGTTATTACAAGTTCCGGATGATTCCTATCAAGTTCGAATTCAATCGAACGTTTCGATGAGGAACGATATACGGCTTTCGTATTTTCAAATTTATACGAACTTTACAGGAGATCGAATTGCGATCGAACCGATGAGTGCTCCGGGGAATGCGTTTTTAAACGATTTTTCTTTGACGACTATTTTTCCGGGAGAAGAAAAGAGCGGAAGTTTTCAAATTCTGCTTTCCATGTTGTGATCTTTTCTTAGAACTTCCGCGAAAGAAATCGCTTTCTGTATTTTTTCATTCTTCAGTTTTTTGCTGATGGAACGAAAAAGATGTTATGCGTGATTTGGGAAAACTCGGAAATAACTTACTTCTAAGGAACTTTCGATAAATTTCGTGATAGGATTCTTATGTTCGCATTCTTCTTGACAGAAAGGGGTCGATTTTCAGTCTAAACAAACAGGAAACCAGACACAAATGAGTAAACCCTTAATCGTTCAGAGTGATAGAACTATGCTTTTGGAGGTAGATAATCCGGAATTTGAAGCTTGTCAAAGTATAGTTTCCAAATTTGCTGAGTTAGAAAAAAGTCCGGAATACCTTCACACATACAGAATTTCTCCCCTTTCCCTTTGGAATGCGGCGTCGATCAAAATGACTGCTGATGAAATTGTAGAATGTTTGGAAAAGTTTTCCAGATATTCCGTTCCGAAAAACATCGTAAATGAAATCCGCGAACAAATTAGTAGGTACGGTAAGGTAAAACTTGTCAAGGAAGAGTCTGGAGAGCTTGCAATCCTATCGAATGAAAAGGGATTTCTCCAAGAGATCGGAAATCATAGAGCGGTGCAACCCTTTATTGAAACCGTTTTTCCCGATAAAATTTATATCAAAAAAGAGTACCGCGGTCACATCAAACAAGCGTTGATCAAAATCGGTTTTCCCGTGGAAGATCTTGCTGGTTACGACGAGGGAAATAAGTACGGTTTTAACTTGAGACCTACGAGTACCAACGGTAAAAAGTTTGGAATGCGGGATTACCAAAGAGCTTGTGTGGAAGTATTCCATGCGGGAGGTGGTAACGAGGGAGGCTCTGGTGTTGTAGTGCTTCCTTGTGGGGCCGGTAAGACCATCGTGGGAATCGGTGTAATGCAGATCGTTGGAGCCGAAACCTTGATTTTAGTTACAAACACACTTTCGATCCGCCAGTGGAGAAACGAAATTTTGGATAAAACCGATATTCCTCCCGAGGATATCGGGGAATATTCCGGTGAAGTCAAAGAAATCCGTCCAATTACGATTGCGACGTACAACATTCTCACGCATAGGAAAAAGAAGGGCGGGGATTTTACACATTTTCATCTATTCAGCGCGAATAACTGGGGGCTCATCGTTTACGACGAGGTCCATTTGCTTCCCGCTCCCGTGTTCCGAATGACTTCTGAACTTCAGGCAAAAAGAAGACTCGGACTGACTGCGACTCTTGTAAGAGAAGATGGTCTGGAAGAAGACGTATTCTCTCTTATTGGACCGAAAAAATACGACGTTCCTTGGAAAGAACTAGAAAGTAAGTCTTGGATTGCGGAGGCGAAGTGTAAGGAAATCCGAGTGAATATGGAAGATGATCTACGTTTGAAGTATTCCATTGCGGATGACCGCGAAAAGTTCAGACTCGCTTCCGAAAATCCGGAAAAGATGAAAGCAATTGATCTCATCATGAAAAAACATTCCGAGTCTCATTTGCTTGTGATCGGACAATATATCAATCAGTTAGAAGAAATATCAAAGAAATTTAATATTCCTTTGATTACGGGTAAAACTCCACTTCCGGAGAGACAGACTCTCTATGACGCATTCCGTTCGGGAAAAATTAAGTCCCTCGTAGTCAGTAAGGTGGCAAACTTTTCGATCGATCTTCCGGATGCGAATATTGCGATTCAGGTTTCGGGCACCTTCGGTTCTAGGCAGGAAGAGGCGCAGAGATTGGGTCGAATTCTGAGACCCAAGGGACACGATAACACGGCCGTATTTTATTCTCTTATTTCAAGGGATACGAATGAGGAACGTTTTGGGCAGAATCGCCAGTTGTTTCTCACTGAACAGGGATATGAATACGAAATTTATACTTTGGATCAATTTAGAGAAGCTCAGGAAGAATTGGCTCAGTTGCAACTGAATAATGTCTGATTCTTTTCCGTTCGAATCGATCGAAAAAAGACGGATCAAAGTCAAAAATATAAAAAGGGGAACAGAATGGATCTCAGCGCAAAAAGGCTGAACGTCATCGAACCTTCTCCCACACTCGTGATTACCGCCAAGGCGAACGAGTTGAAAAAAAAGGGAGAAGATATTGTCAGTTTCGGAGCTGGGGAGCCCGATTTCGAAACTCCGTCCCATATCAGAGATGCCGCAAAGAAAGCGATTGATAAGGGAATGACGCGTTATACGGCTGTTTCTGGAACGGTCGAACTCAAGGAGGCCATCGTTCATAAATTCAAAAGAGATAACGGGCTTGATTACGAAAAAACCCAAGTCATCGCTGGAACGGGTGGAAAGCAAGTTATCTACAATTATTTTCTGGCAACTTTAAACGCAGGTGATGAGGTCATTATTCCCGCACCGTATTGGGTCAGTTATGCGGATATCGTTCGTTTGGCGGAGGGCGTCCCTGTGATCGTTACTACCACTCCGGAAAATAACTTTCAAATCACTCCAGAACAATTGAAGAAGGTGATTACTCCTAAGACAAAATGTTTGATCTTAAATTCCCCTTCCAATCCGACGGGAGCCGGTTATTCTAAAAAGGATTTGGAAGCTTTGGGAGAAATCGTACTTTCTGCTGGAATTCAGGTGATGAGTGACGATATTTATGAAAAGATTGTCTACGACGGATTTACCTTTTCCAATCTTGCAATGCTGTCTCCCGAACTTAAAAAGCAGACTTTTATCGTTAACGGAGTTTCCAAAACTTATTCCATGACTGGTTGGAGGATCGGTTACGGGGCTGGGGATTTAAGAATTGTTAAGAATATGGAAACGATTCAAAGTCAGTCTACTTCTAATCCTTCTTCGGTTTCTCAAGCGGCGGCGGAAGCGGCGATTGCAGGAGATCAGGTTTGTGTGGAAGAGATGAGAAAGGCTTTTGAAGTGAGAAGAAATCTGATCGTTTCCCTTTTAAATTCAATCCCTGGTGTGAAGTGCAATCGTCCACAGGGCGCGTTTTACGTTTTCCCATATCTCACGGATGTGTATAAAACTCCAGGTTTTGAAAAACTAAAAAAAGAAACTTCTGAAACATCTCTAAGCAAAATCTTTTGCAGTATTCTATTAGAAAAATATAAAGTAGCGGGAGTTCCCGGAATCGCTTTCGGAGAAGACCAAGCTCTTCGACTTTCCTATGCGATGGGTGAAATGGATATAAGACGCGGAGTTGAAAGAATCGCGGAAATGATACGGGATCTGAATAAGTAAACAATGAGACGGATCGTTTTGGTCCTCATCTTTTTTATGGCTGTCCCGTATATTTGGGGAGGTGATCGGTTGGTTCTTAAGCCGAGTTCCCCCCTCTATTTATTTCCGGATAAAAAATCGGAAATTCTTCGTCGTTTAGGTTTTGGGGAAATCGTTCAGAGCAAAAACGAAAAACAAAATGATCGTAACTTTCGTTTTGTATCCGATTCTTCCGGATTGAGCGGTTGGGTAGAGACCCAAGTCCTTTTCGATTTGGAGGGAAGGGGCGCGTATAAGATGGTTTTACGTTCCATCGATCGTATGTTATATTCTGCTAATACCGGCCTCAACGAATTCGAATCCGTTTTTCAGTATTTGAATTCCCTGGAAGAAAATGGGATTTATCATTCGGACGAATACCTCTATCTAAAAATCAGAAGGGCGGTCGTTTTGAACAGAATATTAGAAATGTTGCAAGAAGGCGAAAACAAACGTATGGAATCCAAGTTACTCGGATATCTTTCCAAAAACCCCGAAGATATCATTCCCGGAGAAAAAGGAACCCATGCAAAAATTAACCCGGATGTATTCTGGAAGATCGCGGAAGAATTCAGGGATAAGGGGCCCGGAGATTTTGCCGCGTTTTTAGGAGTCAAACACACTCCGGAGGCAAATTGTAAAAGGGACGTTTTTTGTTTTATCGGCGACGAAAGAAAAAGAAGAATTCGTTATTTACAACTCAATCCGAACGGAAACTATGCTAGCGTATTCGCCAATCAGATTTCCAAAAGATTAGAAATTTTAACAAAAGATCTTGAGACAATTCAATGTGGTAAGGGAGAAGCGCGAAAAGAAATTTACGAGTCTTTTCGTAGGGATTTGCAACTTCTTCCTTATCGATATGGCAAAAAATACCACGGTTTTCTAAAAAAAATCCAGAAAGAATGTCTGCCGTAGATTTAAGTTTTCGTAAGATCGATTTTCAAAGCGGGAAGTTTTTTTCTCCGATTTGTGGCCCGATTTTAATTTTACATGGACTTTTCGGTTCCTCTAAAAATTGGTTAAGCGTAGGCGATTTCCTAAGCCGATATGCAGACGTTTATCTGATGGATCTTCGAAATCATGGAGATTCCCCACATTCAAGCGAACATTCTCTTGCTTCTATGATAGAAGACGTGGAAGTATGGATTACAAAGCAAGAAATCGAAAAACCGGTGATTTTGGGTCATTCCATGGGCGGGCTCGTGACGATGGGTTTCGCATTAAAAAATCCGAATATTCCTTCTTTCTTATTTGTGGAGGATATTGTTCCTAAGGACTATTCGTTTCATTACGAAAGCGAGCTTGCCTGTCTTCGGACTGACGTTTCCGGTTTTAAATCCAGGCAGGAAATTGATGTGGTTTTGACGGAAATTCTTCCCAATTCGTTTATTAGAAACTTTTTAGAGATGAATTTGGAACGACTTGAAAACGGCGGTTATCGATGGAAACTGAATGTAGAGGGGATTGCAAATTCTCCCAGACTGTTGCAAGATTTTTTCAGTAAATATGTAGAAAGTCCGTATCTGGGGCAAACGTATTTTATAACTGGCGGAGTTTCGGAATATTTTCATAAGGAAGATATTGGGCTTACTCAAAACTTTTTTCCGAATTCTCAATTTTACACAATTCCAGGTGGGGATCATTATATTCACTTCACAAAAATGTCTGAGTTTAAAAGAATTTTAGAATCTATTTTTGAAAAGCTGGACGATTCTGAATTTGCAATAAACTGAATCCGAGTAAGAAACAGGTTCCGATTCCAAAGGGAACGAGCAGAGTAAAACCGAAGCCGGTCCATTTTCCGAAGATCAAAGTCAGAATCGGAGTCAATCCTATGGATAGGGACGCAAAACTATCTTTTAAATTCTGCATGTAAGAAAAACTTTGAATTTTCCCGCTTAAAAAAATCGCGATGATCGGACCGACAGTATAGGAAGCGATCGACAAACCTAGTTCGACTAAACCCGTTTTTCCTGTCGTTGTTAAAAAGAGCGGAAAGAGGGAACTCAAAAGGAGAATCGTTCCCCAAAATAAACTCAATGTTCCCGAACCAAATCTATCAATTCCTAAGTCTACTTTGGTCGTTAAGGAAAGCGAATTGATCGAACTCGATAAAGTAGACATCGCGGAAGCCAAAATAGCGGCCAACAAAAATCCAGTAATCGGAGAAGGTACTTCCTCCATAATGAATTTGGAAAAAACCTTATCTTTGGGAATAGCGGAACCTTCATAATAAAAATATAATAAAATTCCGATACTTAAAAATAATACGAATTGAAAGAAAGCAAAAATTCCCGAAGAGATCATCGCCTTCTTTGCATCCGGTTCGGATCGGCAAGCAAGAACTCTTTGTACGAACATCTGATCCACTCCATGGGTTCCTAAAGTCAAAAGAATTCCTCCTAAAATCGCAGTTGGTGCAAAATACGCGGAAGAAAAATCATTCCATTCGAAAATTTTGAACTTATTTGTCTGAAATGCATTCTGAATGAGGTCAGAAACGTTTAAACCTCTTTCTAAAAGCAAGTTTCCTAAGTAGAAAAATGTAAAGATTCCTCCCGCAACGTAGATCAAAAATTGAATCGAATCCACCCAAACGACGGAACGAAATCCACCTTGAACCGTATAAAGAACCGTAATTCCCGAAATTAAAAGAAGACTCAGAATTTCTGCGTTACGAGTTACTATCTCCATTGCACTATATTGTTTTAAGAACCCTTCCAATAGGATCGCAACCGGAATCGCGGAGGCGTACATTCTCACTCCGTCTCCTAAGATTCGAGTGAGTTTAAAAAGAAAGGTAACCGTTTTTTGGGAAATTTTTCCGTAACGGATTCCTACCCATTCGTACACGGAAATAAATCCCGATTTGTAATACATTGGAATAAAAAGTTCGGCTACGATGATTCTTCCCAAAACAAAACCCAAACCAAGCCCGAGAAAGGTGAGATTGCCAGAATAACTCAGTTCAGGAATATTCAAAAAGGTAAGAGTTGAAGTTTCTGTGGCAACGATCGAGAAACTCAACGCGATCCAGGAAATTTCTCTTCCTGCGAGAAAATAAGAAGAAGAATCTTTGTCTTTTTTTCTGGAAGTGAGCCATCCGGAAAAAAGAACCAATACTATGTACAAAAGCAGAACGATTAGGTCCAAAATTGAAAAGTGCATAATCAGGCAGAATGCACTCTGATAAGATCAAGAAAACTCTTTTTCCCTTAGAATCCGTTTCTTAACATTTCGGAATTGAACATCACTTGTGTATCTCGTTTTTACAATTATTTGGAGTTAATCGATTCGAAAATCTGGATTCTGGAAGACGAAAATCAAATGACGGTTTGATTCGGAGAAAAATTGTGGTTGTAGCTTTTACGATCATTTTTCGATCTGCTTTCATTTTTTATGCCTTCGATTCGACAATATTCCATTCGGGTTCCAGGAACCTCGGCCAATTTAGGACCGGGTTTTGATCTTTTTGGTCTTGCGTTTCGAGTCTACAACCGATTTCAGTTTCAATTCGTTCCCGAAAGGGAATTCAAAACCTCTGTAAAAGGGATGGACGCTCTTCCTTTTGATCCCGATGAGGATCTTGTTCTATTTTCGTACCAATCCTATTTTAAAAGGTTTTTACCTGGTGTTGAACCGCTTCCGTATTCCTTACTTATGGATCTTGAACTTCCGATAAAAGGGGGGCTTGGTTCTAGCGCGAGTGCAGCTGTAGCTGGAGTTTGTGCCGCGAGATTCGCACATAAGAATTTTTATTCTAGGATTCCTTTCCCGAAGGAAAATGAATTTCTGTTTCATCTCGGTCAGATCGAAGGGCATCCGGATAATACGATCCCCGCTTATTTGGGTGGTTTTGTATTTGCCTATTTCAATGGAAACCGTTTGGAATATGTTAAAAAGAAATTTCCAAAGAAGGTACGTTGTTTTTTGATCGTACCGAATTTGGAGACTTCAACGCATCAATCTAGAAAAGCTCTCCCCGGTTCTTATTCCACCGAGGACGTGATTTTTAATATGAGCCGTATCGCTACATGGATGGAATTTTTGGATTCGGGTAAAATTTCTCTTTTGAAACTCGCTTTGGAAGATCGAATTCATACTCCGTATCGAATGCATTCCGGGTTTGAATTAAATTCTCTTTTGACCGAGATAAGTAAAAATTTAATCGGACATTCGCTTTCTGGAAGTGGTCCTTCCGTTCTTTTGTTTTCTGAGAGAAACAAAGCGGTTCGGATAGAAAAGATTCTTAAAGAAAAGATCGCCGAGTTCGTTCAAAAAACTCATTTCGATTGTCAGCTTCTTTCCTTAAAAGTGGAGGAGGATGGGATTTTAGAATCCTGGAAAAGTATTCAAGTTTTATAATATTAATAACTATGCATACTAAAAGAAGAACGAACTAAAGGTCAATTATACGATGTCTGAACAATTCTACGTTTCCATTCTGTATTGTCCGCTCCTTCAAAAGACCAAAAAAGGTTCATCTCCGAGATCGTCTGATTGACTTGGAGGAATCGGGCTTGTAAATCTTGTTGGTATGCTCGAATTGACGATTTATGCTTCCGTTTTCTACCAGGTCCCAGATAATTGACGTTGTATATTCGCTCAACAAAACCAGGAATCGGATTCCAAAAATATTGCCCGATTCATATGTTTTCTGGATTGTAACTGATTTCTTTTAAGGTTTTTAAGACCCAGGCTTTTAGATTAAAATAGTCGGAAATACTTTCGAGATCGGAAAATCTATTCCTCCGATTCTTCTTTTCCGAAGGCAAATAATCCTTTTTTAATCGGGGTTTTTCGATTGAGACCGGGATGTATTTTTGTGATCGTGAAAATGAATCGCATTCTTTCTTTTCCGAAATTATTGATAAAAAATTCAGAAGAAAGGCTGATTTCAAAATATTGAATCATTCTTTCTTTGACCACTTTGTCTGAAATTCGAAAGTCCGCGTTTTTACCGATTACTTCATAACTATCCAGTTTTTCTGCAGATTCCATTTTGGAAAATGTAGGCATTCCCGGAGGTTTGAACAATACGAAAGAATTCCGTAATATTTGAATTTCATAATCTTCTGAATCTTTCGCTTTTTTTAGATTGAATACCAGATGATTATCTGAGATTGCATTGCAGTAGGTTCGAATGTTTCCGGAAGTTTGGCCAACGCTAAATCGAACGTTTCTCTGACTTTCGGAAACTACGAGTAAGAATTTATCTCCTTCTTCGGGAGGAGTTCCGACTCCGGCGCTTTCTTTTTTTATCGCGGGATAAATTACTTCCTTAAAAAATAGAAAGGTGAGGCCGATAAACGCGGCCAAACCTATGAGGATTAAAAAAACGTCTAAACCGACCGTGTAGATAAGACCGAGAGTAAAAAACAAATTTCTTCTCTATCGTTTTACGTCGATTTTGTGATCGGTCGGATTTTCACTCATTCTGGAGCGTATCATCATGGAAAGAAGGTTTTTCATTTGTTCGGGACTGATCACTTGATTCATTCTTTCTTCAAAGGATATAGGGGAAGGTTTCATAACAAGCTCTTCCGGTTTGATTTCATTCACTGTCGATTTGGGTTTTGTCCGCGGAATCGATTCTGGAATTTGTGCGTCTTTTTCTTGGATTTGTACCCCTGGTTTTACTTCTTTGCTAAATTGGGGCAACGAAAAAGACTGGACTGTAATCCCTGTTACATTCATAACCCCGAACCTCCTTGAAATTTGGATTGGACTCTCTACTAAAAATATCGGTAATAGAGGATTCACTTTAGCTTTTTTTTGGATTTTTTTATTCCTTTAGAATTATTTCCCACCGGAATTTTCAAGTTCAGGAAAAAGGAAAATTTCAGAAAAGAGTGAAAAAACAGCCTGAATTTATCGTTTGCCACTCTACCTCGGATTTCTAAATTGGCAGTAGGGAAACTAAGTCGCTGTTTTTCCAACCTCTGGAGGGAATAGTTCCATGCAAGACATAA
This sequence comes from Leptospira mayottensis 200901116, assembly GCF_000306675.2. Taxonomy (NCBI): domain Bacteria; kingdom Pseudomonadati; phylum Spirochaetota; class Leptospiria; order Leptospirales; family Leptospiraceae; genus Leptospira; species Leptospira mayottensis. The sequence goes on along the minus strand of NZ_CP024871.1, from coordinate 2,084,717 downwards.
TCGAAAAATTAAAAACAAGAGAATTCAGGCCTTTGCTCATTCTCTCTGCCGTTTTTTTTATCTACATCCTGCTTACAATTTTTCCGCTCATTAGTTATTTTTCTTCGGATGGGGTCGTTCAAATTAACGGTAAAAGTTATACTATCAAAGATGTCGAAAAGGACAATCCCCAAATCGCCCGTAAGTTTTATGCGGAAACAAACGATCGTCTCTCTCGTATACTTTCCGAATTTGCGAGTAAAAAGGTGGTTTCGCTCGCCGCAAAAGAGCGAAAAGTTTCCGAAAAAGATCTTTTAGACCCTTCGATCCAATCTCCGAGCATTGAGGAAATGCGCGCTGTCTATGAACAATATAAAAATTCTCCAGCGCTTCAGGGTAAGTCTTTTGATCAGGTTAAATCCGAAATTGAAAATCATCTTGTTTCCCAAAAAAAGGAAGAAGCGAGAAATTCTCTTTTTTCTGAACTTCGCAATCAATACAATATTTCCATAAAAGTCAAAGAGCTCCCTCCTCTTAGAGACGATACGATTGTTGCGGGTAATAATCCTTCTATCGGGCCGGAAAATGCAAAAGTTACCGTCATCGAGTTTTCCGATTTTGAATGTCCTTTCTGTAAAAGAAGTCAGGATGTGAATGCTCAGTTAAGAGCAAAATACAAGGATCAGATTCGTTGGGTATTTAGAGATTATCCACTTTCTTTTCATCCAAACGCCATGTTTGCGCATATCGCCGCGAATTGTTCCACGTCTCAGGGCAAATACTGGGAATTTTTCAAAGTGCTTTTTGATAACTCCGGAAATCTTTCGAAGGAAAGAGTTTTGGATTTAGCAAGAGGTATGGGTTTCGACATGAAAACGTTCAGTCAATGTGTGAACGATGCCTCGGTTCGTAAAGAAGTGGAAGCAGATATGGCTGAAGGTGAGAAATACGGTGTCAGTGGAACTCCCGCTTTTTTTATCAATGGAATTATGATAGAAGGTGCGCAACCGATAGAAGCGTTTACGAAAGTGATCGATCAGGAACTTAAAAATTAAAATTGGAAAATAGGAGCTAGTCAAATATGGGTAAGACGGTGAAGGTCGCTGTTACAGGCGCTGCGGGACAAATTGGATATTCGCTTCTTTTTAGAATCGCTTCCGGACAGATGTTTGGTGCCGATACTGCGGTGGAAATTCAAATGCTTGAGTTGGAAGCGGCGTTACCCGCGGCAAAAGGTGTGATTATGGAACTGGAAGATTGCGCATTTCCTCTTCTGCAAAAAGTAACTATTTCCTCCGATTTGGATACTGCTTTTAGGGATATCAATTGGGCGTTGTTAGTCGGTTCCGTTCCTAGAAAAGCTGGAATGGAACGAGGGGACCTTCTTAAAATTAACGGAGGGATTTTCATAAATCAGGGAAAGGCGATCGAAAAAAATGCAGCCTCCGATGTAAGAGTTCTCGTGGTTGGTAATCCTTGTAATACAAATTGTCTGATCGCAATGAACAACGCAAAAGGAATACCAACAGATCGTTGGTTCTCAATGACTAAATTGGATGAAAACAGAGCGAAGTCACAGCTTGCTTCCAAAGCGGGTGTTCCCGTAAAAGAGGTAACCCATTTGGGAATTTGGGGAAATCATTCCTCCACTCAATATCCGGATTTTTACAATGCAAAAATTTCCGGTAAACCGGTAACCGACGTAATTTCCGATCACGAATGGTTGAAGGGAGATTTTATTAAAAACGTTCAACAAAGAGGAGCCGAGATTATCAAAGCAAGGGGAGCTTCCTCTGCGGCAAGTGCAGCAAACGGAGTTGTAGATACCGTCCGCGCAATCATCACTCCGACAGCCTCTGGCGATGCCTTTTCAGCGGCCATTGCTTCCGACGGGTCTTACGGAACTGAAAAAGGATTAGTTTTCGGATTTCCTTTGAAGTCTGATGGAAAGAAAGTGGAGATCATCCAAGGTCTTCCGTTCAACGACTTTGCGAAGGAAAAATTCAAAACTACTCATGACGAACTCATTTCCGAAAGAAATGAAGTGAAGGAAATGCTCTAAAATCCAAAAGAGAGGTTTTTTGAACCTGAATCCGTCTACGTTCCTTCAGAAAGCCTCTTTTGTTTTGGAATCTTTGAAAGAGAATTTTCTTTTTCGATCCCTGGAAGTTCCTTCTGGGGTCGATTTGTCCTCTAACGATTATCTTGGTCTTACCCGTCACCCCGAACTCATCGAAAGTCTGAAAGAAGGTTTGGATCTTTACGGGGTTGGCTCCGGAGCTTCCAGACTGGTCTGTGGACATAGAAATTCCTTTGAAATTGCGGAACAAATTTGTTCCGAATGGATTGGAACGGAAACTGCTCTGTGGGTTGCTAACGGTTATGCGGCCAATCTAGGATTGATTTCTTGTATCGCAAACGCAAAGTCGGAGATTTTCACGGATCGGCTCAATCACGCTTCGATTTTGGACGGAATTCGTCTTTCGGGCGCTGAGAAAACATATTATAAACATCTAAACTTAAATCATCTTGAAGAACTTCTCCAAAAATCCAAAAAAAAGGAAAAGATTATCATATCCGAAAGCGTTTTCAGTATGGATGGAGATTTCGCGCCGATTTTGGATCTTCTCTATCTCAAAAATAAATACGACGCGGTTTTGGTTTTGGATGACGCTCACGGAATCGGAGTTTTTGGACAAAGCGGAGAAGGTAGAGTGGCTCAGGTTTTAGGTCCTGAAAGAATGAAAGAGGTGGACTTTATTACTTATACGGCCGGGAAATCTTTGGGTTTGGAAGGCGCTTGGATTGGAACTTCCAGGATCGGAAAAGAGTTTCTGATCAATAAGATGCGGACCTTTATTTATTCTACGGCGCCCATGCCCGCGATCACACATGCGGTTCCAACTTCCATTTCAATCGTGCGGTCCATGAGAAAGGAAAGAGAGGATCTTTTAAAACGCTCGGACCGCTTTCGTATTTCTCTTGAGGCGAAAAATTATCCGAAGTCGACTTCCGAATCGCAGATTGTTCCCATTTTATTTCCTTCTGAAAGAACTGTTTTGGATTCCGCGGAAATTTGTAAAAACAACGGACTTTATGTTAAAGCGATCCGTCCTCCGACCGTGAGCGTTCCCAGGCTTCGAATCAGCATTCATTCCGATACAACGGAATTTGTATTAGAAAAATTGATTTCTCTTTTGCCGGAGTTTTGATGGCAGTATTTGTCGGAGCCACTGGAACGGATGTAGGTAAAACTCTTTTTAGTTCTCTCATCTTGGGAAAATACGGAAAGTCTTTAGGGCTCAAATATTTCAAACCTGTTCAAACCGGAAGTGATAGCGATCGGGTCACTTTGATGAATCTTACGGGTCTTCACGAAAGTTATTTTCTCAAAAACTATTATTCTTTGTCTTTTGCTGGATCTCCTCACTATGCTTCCGAATTGGAAGGGGTTGAGATCGATTCGGATGAACTTTCCAGACATCTCTATAGCATTCGAGACGAAAAAATCATCGTGGAAGGAGCCGGTGGTCTACTCGTTCCGTTGACCCGAAGAATTCTTACTCTAGAATTGATCCGACAATCTGAGATTCCTCTCATTTTAGTGGCTCCTGTTTCTTTGGGTGCGATCAATCAAACACTTCTTGCAATCGAAGCCGTCCAAAATCGAAAGATTGATCTAAAGGGAATTTATTTTATAGGTGTTCCCGATAAAACCACGGAAGATAATATTCGAACGATCACGGAATGGAGCGGAGTGACTTTACTTGGAAATTTCTTTATGAACTCAAAAGAGAAAATGAGTCGGGAACGTTTTCAAATCGAATGCCTTTCCCGATTCGATCAGTGTGAAGTAATAAAGAAAATGTTCGTATGATTTGGTATCCGTTCACGCTTCAGTTCGAATCCAATTCTCCCTTAAAGATTGAGAGAGCAAAAGAAGAATTTTTGTATGACGAAAGGGGAAACTCTTATATAGATGCTGTTTCTTCTTGGTGGGTGAGTATTCACGGACACAACCATCCTAAGATTATTCAAGCCGTTAAAAATCAATTGGATAAACTCGATCACGTTTTGCTTGCCGGGTTTACGCACGATCCGGCTGAAAAACTTGCAAGTGAACTCTTAAAAATTACGGAGGGTTTGTTTTGTAGGGTTCTTTACTCGGACAACGGTTCCACCGCCGTCGAGATTATGATAAAACTTGCATATCAATATTTTCAGAATACGGGAGAAACGAATCGTAGAACATTCATAAAGTTTAATACTTCCTATCACGGAGATACAATAGGAGCTATGAGTGTAGGCGGAAATTCGGTGTTCAATCGGGTTTTTCAAGGGCTGATGTTTCCGACGGAAGAATTTTTAACTCCGAATTGTAGCTTTTGTCCGATGAAAAAAAAGCCTGATTCTTGCAACGTAGAATGTGTGGATCCAATCGAAGAGTTTTTTCAAAGGAATCCGAAGTCTGTTGCGGGAATTGTGATTGAGCCTTTGATTCTGGGTTCGGGGGGGATGATTTTTTACAAAGAAGAAGTTCTTCAGAGACTCGAAAAGATCTCCAAAAAATATGGGACTTTACTTTTGGTGGACGAAGTTTTTACCGGCTTTGGGAGAACCGGTTCGCTCTTCGCTTATCAAAGAGCCAAAATCCGGCCCGATTTGGTAGCGATGGCAAAGGGATTGAGCGCTGGCGCAGCCGCGATAGCAGCGACTCTTACAACGGATAAAATTCATT
>NZ_CP024871.1:2075000-2077500 GCF_000306675.2 Leptospira mayottensis 200901116 | reverse complement strand
TCATTCAGGGAAAATGTCTCTATTTGATTGAAAATAACTTGGTTAAAATTTTAAATAAACTTACTCTATCTCTTCCCAAGACAAAAATAGTCATTCTGGGAATTCCTCCTGTGCGTGCTCGAAGTTTAAATAATATTTCTCCCGTGGTCAATCTGGCTTGGATTTCCATCATTCAGTCCTATAAAAATGTAATTTTTTTAGACAACTGGCAATGGTTCCGAGAAAAAGATCGTTCCGTCCTTCGCCAGGAATTTTGGCTCGAACAAGATGAGATCCACTTGAACGAAAACGCATACAAAGTTTGGGCCGAAAAATTAAAACCGATCCTTTTACCTTATCTCTAAGAGGTTTCCCTTGCTTCTTATTCTTACTCAAAAACCTTATGAAATCCGAAAAGAACTTCTGCTGGGAATCGGAAGCTTCGTATCCCTCAAATCCGAAGAAACTTTTTTACTTTCCTCGGCCTCGGTTCGTACTCAAGGAGAGTGGAGTTGTATCGAATGGAAAATTTCCAGAAATTTGGATTTGCAGGAGTTGATTGAACTGAGAGCAATGTTTGCAAAAAGAAATTCAGATCTTCTTCAGATCGATTATCTTTTAGATCCGAAGAAAAAAAGTTTTTTCGTCTTCGATATGGATTCCACTTTAATTCAACAAGAGGTCATCGACGAATTGGCGAAGCTTGCGGGAGTTTACGAAGAAGTCGCTTCTGTCACAAAGGAGGCGATGGAAGGAAATTTGGATTTTCATGAAGCTCTTAAAAAAAGATGTGCTCATTTAAAGGGACTCTCCTCCTCCATTTTTACGGAACTTTATCCGAAACTGAAGCTGAATGTCGGAGTTGAAAATCTTCTTAGAGGTTTGAAAGAAAAAAGTTATAAGACTGCGGTATTTTCAGGAGGTTTTATAGACATTTTGGAAATGTTCCAGAAACAGTACGGAATAGACGAGATTCGCGCGAACGTTTTAGAAAGACAAAATGGCCAATTTTCGGGAAAGGTGATCGGTGATATCGTTGATAAAAATAAAAAGTTTGAGTATTTAAAGATGATTCGGGATCGAGAAGGAATTTCCCAATCCCAAGTGGTTGCCGTCGGAGACGGGGCGAACGATGCATTGATGTTAAACGAAGCGGGGATCGGAATCGGATTTCATGCAAAGGAAGGTTTGAAAAAACTCATTGCCAATTGGGTGGATTTTGCTCCGTTAGATGTTCTACTATTTTTGTTTTCTTAATTTCTTTTGAAAATCCTCTAATTTTTTTAAGGCTTCGATTGGAGTCATCTCTTCCAGTTTTAGTTTTAGAATGGATTCTTCCGTTTCAGACGGGAGAGTTTTTGGTTTCGGTTCGGTAAATAAAGTAGGTTGGGCTTCTTGAATTCGGATTTCTTTCTTTTTAGATTCCAGATCGATCAGAAGTTCTGTCGCTCTTTTGACGATCGATTCCGGAATTCCCGCAATTTTTGCCACATAGATTCCGAAAGATTTTTTCGCCTTACCGACTTTTACCTTTCGTAAAAATAGGACCTTGTCTTCTTTTTCCAGGGTTTCCAGATAAAGATTGAAAATTCCACTTAGACGGGAAAGCTCCGTAAGTTCATGGTAATGAGTCGCAAAGATTGTTTTGGGTTTTACAGATAAGGAGGAAAAATATTCCAAAATTGACCAGGCGATGCTCATTCCATCATAGGTGGAGGTTCCACGTCCTACCTCGTCGAAAAGAATCAGAGAGTCTTCGGTGTAGTGGTTAAGAATGTTTGCGGTTTCTTTCATCTCAACGTAGAATGTAGATTCTCCCGCAGTCAGATTGTCTCCTGCTCCGATTCGAGTGAAAAGTTTATCCACAATTGGAAGTCTCGCGGATTTTGCGGGAACAAAGGCCCCCATCTGAAACAAAATCTGATTGAGAGCAATTTGTCTCATGAACGTAGATTTACCGGCCATGTTTGGTCCGGTCAAAACGGCGATCGCTTGGTTTTGCGTATCCAAATAGACAGAGTTGGGAACAAATTCTTGACCGGGAGGAAGAGTTGCTTCCACGACTGGATGTCTGGAATCCACCAAATCCAGAGAACGATCTTCGGAAAGTTCGGGACGAATCCAACCGAACTTGTCTTTGGCGGTTAAAACAGAAATTTGGAAATCAAGGTCCCCGATTTCTTCCGAAAAAGAAAGAAGCGCGGAAGAGTATTTCAAAACTTCTTCCACCATACGATTGAATTCCGCTCTTTCTATTTCTTGAATGATTTCGTCCGCTTCCAATATCGAACGTTCTATCTCCTCCAATTTGGGAGTAGTAAAACGTTCGCTTCCTACAAGAGTTTGTTTTTTAAGATAGTCTTTCGGAGCTTGTTCGGCTTGGGCCCTGGAGATTTCAATAAAATAACCTACGATTTTATTATAACGAATCTTTAATGTATTTAAGCTCGTTCTTTTTTTCTCTTCTGCTTCTAAGTTTAGGACCCAATCCTTACCTTTAAAACCCGCTTCTCTCGCTTTA
>NZ_CP024871.1:2012500-2070000 GCF_000306675.2 Leptospira mayottensis 200901116 | reverse complement strand
AACTTTTTTCCAAAGAAAGAAAGATCGGATCCGTAATACTTTTGGAATTCGCATATTTTCTCGCGAACTTAAACGCTCCTTCTATGGCTTCGGTTCCGGAATTGGTTAAAAATACTTTTCCCGGAAAAGAGTTTAAGATTAAAAGTTCAGCGAGTTTTGCCGCTTCTTCGGAATAAAAAAGATTAGAGGTATGAAATAGTTTATCCGCTTGAGAACGAACAGCTTCAATGATATCCGGGTCCGCATGTCCTAGATTTGTGACGGCGACTCCGCAATGGAAATCAATGTATTGTTTATTATCAAAGTCGAATAGAAGCTCGTTGACCCCGTAACGAAACGCTACGTCGTATCTGGCGTAAGTGTTGAGTAAATAATGGTCCGCTAATTCCTTAGTATGTTGGAAAAGTTCTTTATGGATGTCTGTGTCGTTCATGAGAGTCCCGCCAGTTGTAAAAATATTTCTTCGGATGCTTTGATTTCGGAAATAAGGTCTTTCGTGAGGGTTGGAATTTCTTCTTTAGAATTAGGAGTTTTTGAACTCTGAAAAGAAGAATAGATCTTAATTTTCGGTTCCGTGCCCGAAGGACGGATCGTGAGTTTTGCATTTCCTTCCAAAATGACTTGGATTACATCCGAAGAAGGGCAACCCGAAAATGCGGATTTCGATGCATTTCCCTTCGGGGTCTGGGTCTTATAATCTAAAATCCCGATGATCTTTCTTTGGTGAATTTTTTTCCCTAACAGATCCGCAGTCCTAAGAGATTCCAAAGATTCACGGATTTTTTCCTTACCTGCACTTCCTTCCAATGTAAGTGACTTGAGACTTTCTTGAAAGAGACCGTATTTGAGATAAATCTCGTCCATGTAGTTTAAAAGATCTTTTTTTTCCGTGAGAATTTCCAAAAGCAACAGCGCGGAAGAAAGGGAATCTTTGTCCCTCACAAAAGAAACGGGAAGATAACCGAAGGATTCTTCTCCTCCAAATAAAAAGAAGTCGGTTTTACTCTTATCGATTTTTGCCATCACTTGCGCGATGAACTTAAATCCGGTGAGAACGTTTTTATACTTTACCTTGTTCTTTTTAGCGATGATTTCTTGAAGATCGGTGGTGACGATCGTTTTTACGAGAACTGCTTTTTTCTTTTTTTTGCTCGTTGTATAATTTTCACAGAGATAAGCCGCCATGATGGAACCAATCTGATTTCCGTTTAATAAAACATATTCTCCCTTGGCATTTTTGACTCCGATTCCGAGTCTGTCCGCGTCTGGGTCGGTTGCGATAAAAGCGTGAGCGTTTTTTTGGATCGCGAATTTTTTGGAAAGTTCCATAGCTTCCGGTTCTTCCGGATTCGGATATTTTACGGTGGGGAATTCTCCGTTTGGATCTTTTTGTTCTGGGACTAAGAAGACGTTTTTGTATCCAAATCCGTTTAAGAGGTCCTTCATACTTTTGGCGCCCGTTCCGTGTAACGGAGAATAGACGACTTTCATCGCGGCCCTGTCTTTTGGTTTTAGAGTAACGGAAAGAATTCCCGCTTTAGAAAGCTCTTTTTTGTAGGAGGAAAAACAATCCTTTCCGGCGGGTTTTACCATCTTTTTATAAATAGAATCTTTGGGAGAAAGAATAGATATGATACTCCAGTCCCGGATTGATTCTATTTTCGAAATGATTTTTTGATCATCCGGGGGTACGAGTTGTCCTCCGTCGGAAAGATACGCCTTAAAGCCGTTATATTCGGGAGGATTATGGGAAGCAGTGATGACGACTCCTCCCGTCGCTTTGTAGTAACGAATTGCATAAGAAAGAAGAGGTGTGGGGGTTACTTCTTGGAATAAAATCACTTTGACTCCGAGAGATGCCGCAATCCCTGCAGTAACTTCCGCAAATTCTTTGGATCTCCTTCTGGAATCGTAGGCGATTACAATGGAAGCCTTTTTATTTTTTTTGGATAGATAGCCTACGAATCCGAGCGCGGCGCGACTTACGGTAAATTCGTTCATTCTTCCGATTCCGTTGCCGAGTTTTCCTCGCATTCCACCGGTTCCGAATTCAAGGGGAACTGAAAAAGCTTCCACGTCAGGACCGGATTCTCCCTTGGAAAATTTTTCAAGTACTCGATTGGCCTCTTCACGAACCGCGCTTGGAAAAGGGGCTTGTGTCCAGGGATGGATAAGGGATTCGGGATGATGATTCATAGGATTCCGATTTAGTTTTTTAAGAGGATTAAATTCATAAAAATCGGCTTTCTTTTGAGGTTCAACCCTAATTTTGGCCGATTCCTAAAGTATGGAATCTTATGAATTTGGTCAGGGTGAAAACAGGGAATTTCTAAGGTTGAGTCGAGTCTTGAAGCTTGTGTCTTTCTCCTTTTTTTGTCTTTCGGGTGTGTCTTTTTTTTCCGCATTCATTTCAAGCGATACGGACAAACTCGTTTTGTTTCTTGTACCAGGAATTCTTTTTTTACTCACGGGGATTTGGAGTTACAGCGCGGCGATTTCCTTTAAAAGGATCACGGATACAAAAGGAGAGGACTTGGATTTTTTACGGATCGGTCTTCGTAGTTTACGAATTCATTTTTGGATTCAGATTTCCTTCGGATTTTTTGCAATTCTATTTCTCTTGGGAGGGGCAGTTCTTACTCTTGTCTCTTAATGGAACCCGGAGAATTCTGGATCGAAGAGAGACTTGAAAGATATAGAAAAATTTCTCCTTGCAATCTAGGGGAAAGCGGAATTCGAAATATCACGCTTGGTGAATTGTTTTCTCGTTTGAATCTTTCCACTGAGGTTTTGAATTCTATTTCTTTGGAGGACTCTCCCAATCGAGGTGATCTCGTCTTAAGAGAAGAAATTGCAAGACTTTATCCCGGTTTAAATGCAGATCGAGTATTAGTCACGACGGGAACTGGAGAAGCGCTTTACATTCTTTTTCACCTCCTTTGCAAGAAAGACTCCATTGTTTCTTATTTGGATCCTGCCTTTCAAGCGTTATACGAAATACCCAAGATGATCGGTTCTGTACTCGAACCGGTTTCCTTGTTACGGAATTTAGAGAAAAATTCGAATTTCTTTTTGCCGGAATATTCTGTGCGTGAATTGTTCGAAAGAGGAAAGGATCTCGTAATTTTCAATCATCCCCACAATCCTAGCGGATTATCCTTGGATAAAAGTTCAATTGAGGCTATTCAAGAAGCGGCTTTTCGGTATAAAGGTTGGATCTTGTTCGACGAACACTACCGCTTTTTGGACTTTCGAAACGATCTCAGTTGGACCGGCGCAGGACTTACAGAGCGTACGGTGAGTACCGGTTCGATTACAAAATGTTTCGGAGTGATGGGACTTCGAATCGGATGGATGACGGGCCCGAAAGAACTGATTGAAAGGGCCAGGTCGTTTAAAGATTACTTAACCCACACGGTTTCTCCGATTTCCGAATTTTTGACTCTTCGAATTCTGCAAAATCGAGAACGTTTAATAGCCCCAGTCAAAACGTCTATTTTAAATAACATTCAATTTTTTGAAAGTATTTGGAAAAAACTTCCCGGTTTGAAAAGTTTTATAAAACCTGGGGGAGGAGTCGTTTCTTTTGTGAAACTAAAAGAAGGAATTGATTCTTCTCGTTACGCAGATCTTTTGTTGGATCAATGCGGGGTTTTTGTACTTCCGGGACGCGATTTTGAATGTGAGGGCTGGATTCGTATCGGTTTTGGAGAAACAAACGAACGTTTTCAAGCCGGTGTAGAAAAATGGAAAAATTTGAGTTTATGATAAATCGAATATTTTCAAATAGGAATATATTTTTCTTTTATAAAACTTAAGTTTTATATTTAAAACGTATAACATTCGCGGTGTATGACTATCATATTTGTTGTAAAATTTATTGTCGTTTTAAAATTTGAAGCTTAAATCGATTCTTTTGTTGGAATTTTAAATTCCCAGAATAGACGTTGATATCGTTTTGGTGAATTGACAGGAAGCAAAAGTACATTTTTGGTCCATTTTATAAATTCCGGAATGATTTTGAATTTCATTATTTTTCGTGCAACGTGCGCTGATTCTGTTGGAACAGCTCCTATGTCGATGTTAAGTCGTTCATGATTTATATTTATATTTATATTTATATTTGGATTTGGAGGCCAAAACTCAACTCTAAAGTATGGAGGCTTGAAATTGTAGTTAAGAAACGTTTCAATATTAATTTCTGCAGAATCGTATGCAGAAATTAATTCGGAAGTTTTCAGAGGATGACTAAAACCTCTAGGAATTTTGTCTCTTTGAATTATTAAAAAATTTGGAATTGAATCCATGTTATATTTTTTTGCTCAATTTAGAGAATGTCAAACTTAGAATTTTTGAAGGATATTTCTATAAGCTGTTATGATGATTTTATTTTTACATATAGACTGCGGATATTTACAACATTGGACACAATACCTGATTTTTTATTTTAAGGTGAGCTAAAAAAATTAAAATTAATAAACTCTCGCAATTTTCTGGAATGTTAAAATAATTACAAATGTTTTTGTGCTGAGTGATTTTTAATAAAATTCTTATAAAAGGAATTCTAATTTGTTTAAAATTTCTGCAGAATCTTATTTTGGATTTTATAACTTCATTTTTTAAATGAAGTTTGATATACTAATACTTTCATTTAAAGTCCTTTTGAAAGTAATTAGAACCTATCTATATAATACTTTATCTTTGTATAAAATGCAGGTTTCAATTGTTCTAAGACATTTTTGAGATAACTTCTGGAAATGTATTAACTTCCGCAAATCAAGATATTACAATTAAATCTTTAAAATCCTTTCAAAACTCGATTTGCCAAAATAGTTGGATGATAAGTTAAGATTGCTCTTTGGAAAAATAGTCCGTTCAAAAATTGACTTTTTAAATTAAATTTTTTCCCACCTACTTGAATAAGTTCAGAATCGAAGGATTCTTGGATTTCTGTTTCGATTTTAAAGCGAATTTCCTTATTTAAAATTTTAAAAACTTGTTCTTTAGAAGAACTCTTCCATTGAAATTCACTTGGAAATAAATTTCTCTCTTTCAACCAAAGTGGAAGATTGATTTTTTCTAATTTAGAAGGAAGGAATGTGCCTAAATAACACAATTCAGGGTTTTCCAAATCTATGTTTTTATCTGAGGTTTCTCTTAAGTATCCCAGTGCGTAAAGATCGCAGAAAGCAAGTTCCGGAGAATAGGACTCCTCATAAAACTCTTGTTTGGAAAAAGATGCCGCTTTTGCCGCCACAAATCTGAGTTTGATTTTTTTGGAACCGCCGAACGGAATCCAGGAAATCGGAAGTAACGACTTCCATTCTTCCCAAGGAAACGTTTCCTCCCAATAAATTAAAGAATGTAGATATAAACGATATGGCTTTGGAGATGCTGCACTCAGTAAATCCGGAGAACTTTGTGATTGCTTCGAATCCGATTTTTTCTTGAGGGGAAAAAAATTCCAAGATTTCTCTTGGAAAGTATAAAGAGATTTTTTAAGAAGTTGCCATAGTCGGTATTTTATCTGTTTCGAAAAACTCGAATGAAGTTTCTGATTCATCTTGAGTTTTTTCTTTCCTCCCGCAAATGAACTGGCATCGATTTGTAATGTCGATGCGAATTCGGAAGGGATTCCATTTTCTAAAGGAAGATTAGTATCGTATAGAATATGATGAAATTGTCTCGGATCCACGATTTGTTCCTTGGTAAATTCTTCGTTTAAAATTGGTTGAAGTTTTCGTTCAATTTGGACCCTTTTACTTTGAAAAAAAGGAAGAACGTTGATATTCCAAATTCGATCCAACCGAAATTGAAAGTTTGTAAGAAAGATATTGAACATCGAGACAAGTTTGTTTGGCAGTCTTTTTAGGAGCGGTAAGATTCTCCACTGAAAAAAGAAAAAGTCATTTAAAATTCAGCAGAAATGCCAGAAAATCGGCAGAAAGGTTGACTAAGGAGAGGTATGGACCGATCCTGTCCTTACTATGGCCAGAAGATGTGAAGTAACCGGAAGAGGCACTGTCTCTGGGAACAATGTTTCCCATTCCCATATCAAAACAAGAAGAACCTGGAAGGTAAATCTGATCAAAAAAAGAATCTTTTTGGAAGATGAAAACCGCTGGGTTACGATCCGTCTTTCTACCAGAGCTCTTCGAACTCTGAGAAAAAAAGGAATTAAGGCCGCCATTAAAGATAACGGCGGATCCTTGGGTGTTCTTGCTCCGAAAAAGTACGCAGGAATCACAAAACAGGCTCCTAAAAAAGCCTGATCCTGCGTTTTTAAAGTGGTTTTCCCGGATTTTTTCTCTTTTAAGAAAAGAATTCGGGGAGGTACAAACCCCTCTTCATTTTAAGCATAATTACGAACTTGCCATTGCCGTCATTTTGAGTGCTCAATGCACGGACGAGCGAGTTAATCAAGTTACTCCCGCTCTTTTTAAAACCTTTCCCAGCCTGGAATCCTTTGCCAACGCGGATTTAAAAGATATTGAAGCTTTGATTTTTTCCACGGGATTTTATCATAATAAAGCGAAATCCATTCAGGGATTTGCTAAAAAATTGTTAAGCGACTTTGACGGTAAAATTCCGAAGACGATTGCGGAACTTACCACACTTCCCGGATTCGGTCGTAAAACCGCAAACGTGGTTTTGTCTGAGGTTCACGGACTTGTGGAAGGAATCGTAGTCGATACACATGTAAATCGAATTTCGAAGGTGCTCGGACTGACGACTAAAAACGATCCGATTCAGGTAGAGAAAGATCTTATGTCAATTCTTCCCAAAAAATATTGGAGAGATATTTCCTTGTATTTGATCTTTTTAGGAAGAAAAAGTTGTAAGGCACATCGCCGATTTTGTGGAGAATGTATCCTTAAAAAGGACTGTCCGTCATCTTCGGTTGTTCAAGGAGTTTAATTCTTATGGAAGTTTTTATAGATCAGAAGTTGGAAGGAATGGAACTTGCCACCCAACATATCGTAATGTCCAGGGATCTCAATCAACACGGATTTCTTTTTGGAGGTCAGATGCTTGCTTGGATCGACGAAGGTTGCGCCATGTATGTCATGGAGAAAATCCGCTATTCGAATATTGTTACCGTGAGTATGGCAGACGTTGTGTTTAAAAGTCCAGGTCTTTTGGGAGATATCATTCAGATCTTTTCTAAGATTGAAAGAGTGGGAAACAGTTCCGTCACGATTCGAAACACTTCCATCGGAAAAAGCCAGAGTAGAAAAGAACTCAAAGAGATCATCGATTGCAAGATTACTTATGTTTGTCTGGATGAAAATGGAAGACCATTTCCTTATTTCAAAGATCATTTTGAATTTCAGGATCTGAAATAATTTTCTTTATGGCTTCTCGTTTTCCCGTTTCGGTTGAAAAGGAATCTAAACTTTTGGAACTCATGGAGTCCCTGGAAGTAAAAGAAACCGAATTGGAGGAAAGTTTTACGAGGAGTGGGGGGAAGGGTGGACAAAATGTAAATAAGGTTTCCACTGCGGTTCATCTCAAGCATAAACCCACCGGAATCGAAGTCAAATGTTCTCTCTACAGAACCCAAGGTCTCAATCGTTATAAGGCAAGAACGATTCTCTGTGAAAAAATTCGGGAGTTAAATCGCAAAAATCAGGGCATCCTGAGTGATGATCTAAAGAAGTCGATTCGTAATAAACAAAAAGATAAAAAACGTAAGAAAGAAAAGTATTCCAGAAAGGATCAGAACTTTTCTTCCATTCTTTTGGAGCCGGATGAAAGTTTAGAAGTCGAATCTAAGGATTCCCATTACGGTGATACGTAAAAAATGAGTCCTAAAAAGAATCTTATATGCCTGAAATTTTAAATCATACTCTGATTCTGGAAAAAATCAAAAACTTAGGTGTTTCTCCGGGCTGTTATCTTTGGAAATCCAGAAAAGGAGAGGTTTTATACGTAGGTAAAGCTAAAAATTTGGACAAAAGAGTCCGCAATTATCTCAAAGAAAATCATCCCGATATAAAAACACGAGCGCTTCAAAAGGAAATCTTCGATCTTGATTGGATTGCAACCGGAACCGAAAAAGAGGCTCTGATTTTAGAGGCAACTCTCATCAAAAAACACAATCCTCGTTTTAATGTTCGCCTAAAAGACGATAAGAAATATCCGTACATCTGCGTTTCTCTTTCGGAGTCTTTTCCGATGGTTTATATCACAAGAAAACTCAAAGACAACGGAGACCGTTATTTCGGTCCTTATTCGGACGTAAAATCTACAAGAGAAACATTAGATATCATATTAAGAATTTTTCCAGTTCGTAAAACGAGACAGGTGCTTCCGTTGCCGAAACCCAGAAGACCCTGTTTAAACTTCGATATGGGGCGTTGTCTAGGCCCTTGCCAAGGAAATATTCTTGTAGAAGATTATAAAGTTATAATAGACCAAGTGATTCAGTTCTTAGAAGGTAAAAAAGAATCTCTCGTGGGGGATCTTAGTATCAAAATGAGTGCGTCGTCGGATCGGATGGATTTTGAAAAAGCAGCTCGTTATCGGGATATGCTCCAGCGAATTCAGAACTTCCGAGAGAAACAGACTGTGGTTAGTGCGGAAGGTGGGGACGAGGATGTGATCGGATTTGCCAGAAAGAAGGACGAAGGTCAGGTTATTCTTTTGGAAGTCCGAGGAGGAAGATTGGAAACCAAAAAATCTTTTCCGATTCAAGGAGTTTTGGATGCGAAAGATTCGGAAATTCTAGGAGCTTTTTTTAGAGACTATTATTTAAATGCGGTTCTGGTTCCACCTTTGATTTTTGTTCCTGCAGACATTCAGGAAGAAACAGCCGCGGTTATAGAAGTTCTTCAGGAAAAAACGGGATTCAGACCCAAACTCAAATTTCCTCGTGGTGGAGATAAACGTTCCCTTTTAAAAATTGCGGAGAAGAATGCGGAACTTGGATTGACCGAAAGACTACTTGCGACTCACTACAGGGATCAAACCGCTTCTTTGAAAGAAATCCAAGAGATGTTTTCTCTGGAACATCCTCCTCATATCATCGAATGCTATGATATCAGTCACTTTCAAGGTTCGGAGCCGGTTGCAAGTGGTGTAATGTTTGTGGAAGGAAAACCTTTCAAACAAGGATATAGAAAGTATAATATAAGAGGTTATAAGGGAATCAACGATCCAGGAATGATCCACGAAGTGATTTCGAGGCGTCTACAAAGAATTGCCAACGAGGAAAACGTCTTCCCGGATCTCATCGTGATCGACGGAGGACCGACCCAGTTGGCCAAGGCTTGCGAAGCCGCAGTGGAAGCAGGGGCGGAAAGAATTCCTATGGTCGGTCTTGCAAAGAAGAGGGAAGAGATCTATTTTCCAGGAGACAACGAACCTTTTATCTTTGATATGAATTCATCCGGAATGAAACTGCTTCGTCATCTTCGAGACGAGGCACATCGGTTCGGAGTTTCACATCATAGATCGCGTAGAAACAAAGAAACGATGCGTACTCTCATTCAAGATGTTCCGGATATCGGTTTCAAAAGAAGTAAACTCCTCCTCCGACACTTTTCGGGAGAAAAGAAAATTGAAGACGCAACCAAAGAGGAACTTCTTGCCGTTTCTGGAATCGGGGAAAATCTCGCCGAAAAAATTCTGAGACAACTTGGAAAAAAAGAATAAAAAATTCTAAAATTCAAAACGAGTCTATTGTTTTCAAAACCGTACCGGACGGAGGAAAACATGAAACTCAAATCCGTGTTTACAACGATTTTTCTTCTTTTCGGGCTCGACTCTTGTCGCGGAAAAGGGAACTCCGCTTTTCTTTTTCCAATTACAAATGCGGGAGAATTCAAACTTTTTTATGAACCGATAAACACCGTTGTTTCGGATATCCCGAAAGAAATCCTCGAAGAATGGAAGTATCCAGGTGTTAAAATTAAAACGGCTCCCGGAATTGTTTGTTTATTTAGCGGAACGGTTTCTGTATTCGGAATTTCGATTTGTTTTCCAGATCAAAATGGAGACATTGAATTAGAATTACAAAATATTCTAAAATTATGGAATACAAACTCGGATTCCAGGACGGAGGCGGAGTTTTTCGAATTTTCATCCAATGGACAGGCGAGTGTAAGGATCCAACAAGATCGAGATCTTCTTGAAGATATAAACGAAGATTGGTTGGTTCTTTCCGGTTCAAAGGAGCTGGATAGAATGCTCCAAAAGGAAAAATTTCCGGAATTAAATTGGGTCAGTGTTTTTTCTGAAAATCCGATTTTAAAACCGCATTCTACGAACGCGTTTGTCGGTTTTAGCGTTTTGGCTACAAAGGAAAAGATTCGGATCTTGTTTTCTTCCGAAGATTTTATTTCTTCTAGAAGTACGCTCGTTGTGGATATTCCGGGTGACGTTTCGATTCTCTCCGAGTTTCTTCTGGAAATTCAAAAACAAAATCTTCAAATTACGAGTTTATGCAAAACGGACCTTCCAGTTTTAAGCGAGATTTTCGGAGGAACGGAATCTCCCATCGGAAGATTTTTGGAATTCAACAATTCCCGGAAAGATCCGATTTGTTTTCAAGATCTGGAGTTGGAAACGAGTTCGGGAAAGTATTCACTTTTTGCCGGGCCGCAATTTTTGATTCCTGGGGAAGCAATTCTTAAAGTGGAAACGGGTAGTATTCTTCCCGGGGTCGAGTTTGCTTCTTTTCCTTGGTCGGATTTGAAGAAAAAGGGGGATTGGGTCTTAAAATCTAAGGATACGGAGAGTGTTTATAAAAATTCCGAAAAAACTTTTTTGGAGGGAGGAAAATATTATTCTTCTCATGAAAATTTCTATTCCATCTGTTCCAATTTTTTCCTCTCTAATGTCTTAGAAAGATTTTGTATGGATCCCGGCTTCGGAGTTTCGAAACAAAGTCGAGAATGGAATGATCCTCCTTTTTGTGATTCAAGTGCGTTTCAAATTGAAGAGGCGAATTTTACAGGATTGCATCTGGATGGAAAGGTGGATCAGAAGCAAAAGTTTATAGATTTAGAATATTCAGGAAATAGTATGTGTAATCCGAATTCCTTGTCTTTGGAAAGCGACGGAAGGGAGATTCCTGTTTGGCTGGAGTCGAGAGTTATACGACCGGGGGACATTCTCACATTAGGGAAATTGGATTTTTTGGAGAAAGATGTTTTTATTTCCTTGTCCGAGCTAAAAGATTTTGAATTCGGAAAATCCATTTTTTTAAAGGATCGAATCTCAAAAAAGAGCAGTATTCTCTCGAACGATTTTTCGGAAATCCCGGTTTTGACAAGAACGGACGGTTCCGTAGTTTCTCTTTTATGGAGGGAGAATGTTTGGATTCCACATCCTATATCTTCTTCGGATACCCTTTCAATTGAAATTCAAAACTCCCATTTCATGAGCCCGGGAAGAAAAACGAGTCTTACAGATTCTTATTGGAAAGCTTTTGCAGATGTCTCCGAAATTTCCTGGATGGGATCGTACGACGGAAACACATCCGTAAGTGCGGATCGTTTCATTGAGATCGATTCGGCTTTCCTAACGTCTAGGATTTTGGAAATTCTTTCGGGAAATAAAAGTTATCGGTTTATTTTACCTTTGAAGCCGGGAAAAAACGTGTTATCGATCGGCAAGTTGATCTGTTTTCCCGAAGTTGAAACTTGGATCGCTCCCGAATTAAGTTTAGGAAGTAAGGGAAAAATCAGACTTCTTTCCGTGAATGGAAATATAGAGAATGATTGGGTAAGTTGGGACTCTCTGGGGATCAATTCCACCTCCCAAAAGCTGAGGAAATCCGCGTCCAAAATCCGAACTTTGTCCGGCGCAAGCGTTTGGAAAAACAGCGCACTTTCAAACGTTTCTTCGAGGAAAACAAGTTGTATCGGAACGGAAGCAAGTCCGGAACTTGAAAATAGGAGTCTTCCATTTTTTCAAAAAGAATATTCGGAAACTCTAAATTCTATCTTAGATCCTTGGATCAGCTTTAATTTGGGCCTTAATAGTCCGAGTGACGGATCTATCCAGGTTTTTACGTTTCAATCCAACGGCTCTGTTAGATTATCGACGTCTCGATTCTTAAATTTATGGAGCGATCTTCGATCTGGAATTTTAGGATCCTTGAATATTCGAAAAGAGGTTCTTAACTATCTTGTACCTGTCGGAGGCGAAGAACTCGTCGGAATTCCTGGTTCTTCCGGGATTTTGATTTCGGCTGTATACCCGAATCCCACTGTATCTACGAATGAATGGTTGTCGATTTGCAATTGGGGTCTTGAGTCTGTGGACGTTCGCAGTTTGGAAATTCGGGATAGTTCCTCTTCCGATCGTCTGGTGGAATATTCCTTTCGTTTCGGAGTTAATCCTCCGCTTGGTTGGATAAATTATAATCCGACTTCATTCGGCTGGATTTTTGCGGATAGATTTTTAAATTCGGGAGAATGTGGTTACGTTCTTTCTCCCAATTTTAAGAGTGAATCTGTTCCCTTTCATTCCTCGACATTTCGAAAAGTTTTTACGATTGATAAGACGACTACGATCGGAAATGGAATCGGTAAAAACGAAGGTCTGGATCTTTTTCAGGAAATTCAAGGGAACCTTGTTCACATTCACAGCTACGGAAATCAATTTTCTCCATTTCCATTTTCCATCGATGCTGATACGGATGATTTGATCCTTCTCAAAGAAAGTCGTTCCGGCGACTCTTCCTCCGACTATGAAATCAAAAAGAAGGGGAATTTATGAAAAAGCTTTTCGTATATTCCTATTTTATAATATCTTTTCAGATTTCCGCGTCCGAGAAAAGTAAAGGTTGGACTCAGATTTCTTGGATGGGATGGGGATTGGCAGGAAATCAAAAGGCTTCCGATCTTTCTCAAGCGAAAGAGGATCGGATTTATAAGGAACTGCGGATCAATTCTTCTTTAATTCACGGTGGAATCGACCGAAGCCTGGAAATCTCTCGTGTAAATATAAAGTTACAGGCGGATCTAACCGCCTCTGGCGAGTCCCAACTAGCCTTCTTTGCGGGAAAAAATCTGTTTTTCGAATTTAGGAAAAAGAACGTTTCTCTCATCGTAGGTAGGATTCAAGAGGAGATGAAGGGATCTGCATTTACGGATTGGATAGATGGAACGGACGGGATTGTAATCAAAGCAAATTTTGGCGAATTGGGTCGTATTCGTTTCGATCTCTTTGATTTTTATTCCGGTTATTCCTTATTTGAAAAGAACGGACTTAGGAATACGATTCTAAATACAAAAAAGACTCAGTTTGATTCGGCCGGTGAGATTGAAATTAAGGATTCCATTTCAAACACATTCAAAAACCGTTATAGAGGAGGTGTGGGTTATCATTATGATTTGCCTTATTTGGAAACTGGGTTTCGTTTCCAATATTTCAATCTCCAAAATTGGGGAAGATATACGAATGATTTAATTTCGGAGACGGGAAACGTTTCCTCTGGCGATCGAGATTATCTTACACATTCCACGATAGAGCTGAATTTGAAATATTCTGGGTTTCATTGTTTTCTTTCCGGAATTTTGACGAGAGGGCAGGATAGAACCGGTTGGAATCGAATCCGACAAGCGAGTGCAATTCCAATTACGGGGGAGGCCGTTTTAATTTCCACCGGAGTCGCTTGGAATTTCTGGAAGTTTGATGTCTTCGGTTTTCTTCCCGATCGGGATAAAAGAAATGAGAACGGAGAAGTTTTGGAACTCGGTTTTATCGGAGTTGGCTCCTCGCCTTCTCCAGTGTTCAGCACGAATCAGAGTTTGGATTTTAAACCTTCCACTTGGATTACGGATCGAGGTTTAGAAAAACAATCCGGGATTCAAAGTGGAAAACTTCAATCCGCTTGGACAGGGCTCAATTTAGAATATCAAGAATCTCTTATCCGATTTCGTTTGTATATTGCTTCTTACTTTTTTCTTTCTGACACGAAAGGAAATGAAGGTGCACTTACGATGTCCAAGGACAGTTTTCGAAAGGATTTTCTCAGGGAGGCTTTGATTGAAACTCTGATTTATTTTCCTTCCGAAAATACGAAGTTTGATTTTTTGTACTTAAAAACTTCCTTGGGAGGTTCTTGGAGCGATCCGGAAAGTGCAAGAAAGGAAATATTCTTTCAAATCGTTTCAGGTGTCGTTTTATGAGAAAAATTTCGAACGCTTTCGTTTTAATTTTTCTTTATATCTGGTTTTTTCTTTTTTTGGCAACTTGTTCCAGTCGTCACGATTCAGATTTTTTTTGGCTGGAATGGGGAAGAACGCGTAATGTGGAAGCTCGTTTTTCGTATCCTGGACGTTACGTTCATACTTTTAAAAAGAGGAATGTACGGGATAAAATTTTACAATTGATCGAAAGCGCCGAGTTTGCGATCGATCTTTGGGTCTATTCTTTCGAAGATTCGGAAATTTTAGACACTTTGAAGAAAGCAAATGCAAGAGGAGTTAAGATTAGAATCGTGGCCGATCCGGAAAAGGAATATATGGACGAATTCAAAAGTCTCGGTATGTTTCGAAAATGGGAAAGATCAGGTTTACAACATTCTAAAATACTCATTGTAGATCGTAAAAAGATATTTCTGGGTTCCGGGAATTTCACTTGGTACGGTCTTGAGAATGATCTGAATGGTTACGTTTCTTTCGATCTATTTGATTCCGAAATAGAAGACTTTTATGCCTTTTTGGAGGAAGATTCAGGAATTACTTCGCTTAACATTCCGCCGTTCCAATTTTATATTTCTCCGGAAAAAGGAAGATCAATTCAAAATCTGGTCTTAAGGGAAGTTGATCGCGCGCAAAGAGACATTCGATATTTGATTTTCGATCATTTCGATTCCGTCCTGACATCTAGATTGACTTTGGCGGATCGTAGAGGGGTGAATGTCAAAGGTATTTACGATTCCCCCGTGGACGAAGAAGGCAAGTATCTCGCCGATGTATTTGAGAATCCCGGTTCCGAGATTGCGGGTGATGGAAATGAAGAGGTAATCGAATCGGGTTCCTTTGGTAAGGGCGGGCTTTTGCACCATAAAACGATGATCGTGGATGATAAGACTTTGATTTCCGGTTCGTATAATTTTTCGATCAGTGCCAGGGATAATAATCGAGAAATTCTTTTCAAAACCACTGACCCGTATTTGATCAATGCTTACCTAGAGGAGTGGGAACGAGTTCGCGTAAGTGCGATCGTTTATAGAGCAACTTCGTTTGGAACAGAAAATGGATCAAATGGTGTTTACTTCGGCTATTCCGAAAATTCAATTCCGATCGGAGTCGAACAAACCATTTGTAGAACCGATACAACCAAAGAAGAGTCTTTTTATTTAGAATCTGGAAAAACGTTTCTGATGTCAATTTTGGAATATAGTTTTCTTCCTACAGAA
This sequence comes from Leptospira mayottensis 200901116, assembly GCF_000306675.2. Lineage (NCBI taxonomy): Bacteria > Pseudomonadati > Spirochaetota > Leptospiria > Leptospirales > Leptospiraceae > Leptospira > Leptospira mayottensis. The sequence continues at coordinate 2,054,621 of NZ_CP024871.1, read as the reverse complement.
TCTTGCAAAGAAGTTTCGGATTTTACGTCTTCCAGCAGCGGTTTTACTGGAAAAAGAACCAATCATCCGGTTAAGACAAAAAGTTTTAGGGAAAAAGGAATTCTACTGGCGAAACAGGGAAAGCCTTTTTTCGTATCGGTGGCGAACGATTTTCAAGCGGACTTCGAACATAAACCAGTATATTTATTTGTTCCTACGTTTTATTCCATTCAATCGGGGAGTTTGTTTTTTCCGCAAGACCTAATCGAATTTAAAAATCCAATTTCTATTTTCTTCTACCAAAAGGGCAACGGTCCGGTCACAATTCCTTGGAATACGTCGGGAAATACTTTTTACGTCGTTTCTCATTCGACTGAGGGAATGTTTTTTTTGGAATACGAATCTTCGTTTCTTGCTTTTTGTTTTCACGAATATTCAAAAAAAGGAATGGAGTATACGGAATTGATCCAGGAGATTCTTTCGTACCGAGAAGATGCTTTTTTGCCTGGTATAAGTTTTTCAGCGGAAAAGGTTTCAATCGACGCCAGAAAAAGATTTGGAACGTATTGTTATCGGTACTAACATATATTCATTTGAGATGATGGAAATCGAATGATAAAAGAATCGAGATTTGCTTAAATTGCAACAATTGAATCGGATTTTTCTTTGGATAATCTTAGAAAGAGTCCGCAGAGAATCCAAAATAAAATCACTACTTCATCGTCTTGAAAATAACACTGAAAAAGTCCGGAAAAGAAAAAACCAGATAAACCGAAAAAATACAAGGAATGTTCGTAGGGAAGTTTTGTAGTAATCAATCTGCGATATAACTCGGTTCCCAAGGAAAGAAAAAGAAAGATTCCCGGAAAACCGAAAACTGCAAAAAGATGAAAATAATCGTTATGGGCGTGTCCTCTCTGAGTCGTTTCGTAAAAATAGTAGAGTTCCCTATACCTCTCGGAGTGCTCTTTTCGTGATTTTTCGATTTCCCGATCGTAATTTCCTGGGCCAACTCCTGTGAAAAAGTTGTCCTTAATCAAAGGAAATGTGGAATCCCAGATAAAAGTTCTTCCAGAGTCTGTGTGTTTTTCTTTTCCAAAGAGAGGGTCTATAATTTTTTGGCCGGCTTGTGTAAACGAAAGTGCGATTCCTAAAACAAGTAGAAGTATGAGAGTTCCACTGGTGAAGAGCAAAATTTTTGCAGAGGGTAGTTCTTTACGAACGATTCCTAAAACAAGAAATGCGGTGATTGAGGAAAAAATCGCGCCTAACATAGAGGAACGGGCGTTGTTTAAAAAAACTACGTAAAGAAAAGTTAAGAGTATAATTCCTTGAATTCCGGCTCTTTTGAAATTCTGATCAAAAAAGGATCTCAAAAAAAGAAAAACGGGCACGGGAAAAAAAAACTGTAAAAGTCCCCCAAACGTTAGATGAGTGTTCATCAGACCGATTGGAAGGTAAAGAGACAATCCTCCAACATGACCCATGGGATGGGTGAACTTCCAGTTAGAAGATTCCCTATATAAGTCACTGACAAGTCGAGAGAGACGGATCGGAGAAAAACTAGAAACAAAGCCGGTTATGAGTAGAATCCAAAAGAGAGCGTTTAAGGATTTTAAGATTGCCGGAAATTCCTCCTTTTTTAGGTTCCAAGATAGAATTAATCCTATGAAAAGAAAAATGTCTTTGAGCTCTGCATTGAATGCGGTTTTAGAGTAAGTTCGAAAATTTTCCTCCCGGAAGGAATGAATGACAAAATCGCTTAGATACCAACCAAAAAATAAAATTCCAATGAGGATCACGGGTTCTTTCCAAAAACCAGAAGTTTTCGAAGAGAATAAAGATGTTAAGAATGCAAGAACTAAGAATCCTTGGCTAAGGGATACGGATAAACCGATTGTCACAATACTTGCACAAAATAAAAAAAGAGTGATTTTTCTAAGACGTTCGGGCATCTTCTCTAATCGATTGAAACCCAGGTTCTATAAAACCTGGGAATTGTAAATTCGATATTTTCTTTCAATTGTATTTGAAACATAAATCTGTGAATGAGGAGATCTTTGATGAGGGTTCTTTACTTTTCCGATACCTTCCTTCCTAAGGTAGACGGAGTTGCGATCTCCATGAAAAATTTCGCGGATCTTCTTGCAAAAAGAGGCCATACATTTACGATCTGCTGTCCGAAATATGGCGAGGAGGATTTCTATCACATAGGTGATTCTATACGAATTGAAAGATTCAGGAGCGGATATCTTCCGAGTTATCCTGATATTAAAGTTGTCCTTCCTTCTCCGACCAAAATCAAAAGAGTCATCAAAGAATTCGAACCTGACTTGGTTCATATTCACACTCCGGGCTTGTTAGGGCTTTATGGAATTAATGCGACTGAAAAATACGGAATCCCTACGATAGGAACTTATCATACATTGATGTCTGAGCAGGACATGTATCTCTCTTTTTACAGACTTCTCAAACTGGACAAACTCTTTTTGAAAGTGAGTAAATCCGACAAGAAATTGAAAATGAAGGATTTAAGTAAGATCGAAAAATTCGATAAATTCAACATTCGTAAAAAGGTCATTCTTAAAATTTCAAACAACATCTACGAACGTTGTGATCTTATCATTTCCCCATCTCATCTGATCGAAAAACAACTTCGTGAATTTGGATTAAAAACCAAAATTGCGGTCATATCGAATGGACTTGATCTTACGAGTTTTAAAGGAAGCATCAAACAATTAACTTCTGCTCCGAAACTTCTACATGTGGGGAGAATTTCCTATGAGAAGAATTGTGATGTGATATTGAATGCATTCAAGTTGATTCACGATGAAATTCCGGATTCCACTCTTACGATCATTGGGGATGGTCCGGCTCTTCCATCTTTGAAGGTTCAAGCTCAGAATTTAGGTGTGGGAGATGCTGTTACTTTTACCGGATTTATGAAGAGGGAACAGCTTCCGGAAGAATATCCGAAGTACGATTTGTTTCTGACCGCATCCACGATGGAAACCCAAGGGCTCGTGATTTTGGAATCCATTGCTTGTGGACTTCCCGCCGTTGGGGTGGATTCTTTTGCGATTCCGGAACTCATACACGACGGTAGAAACGGATATATCGCAAAACCTTTCGACATAAAAGGGATCGCTGAAAAAGCTGTGGCAATTTTGAAAGATCTTCCTCTTTACGAAAAGTTTTCGAAGGAATCCATTAAAATTTCCAAAGCACATGAAATGATGGCCTGTGTTGATAAAATGGAAGAGGTTTATCAAACGGTTGCGAGCGTTAAGAATAAGAAGAAAAGAAATACGTTGATCAATATGCTTTTTTCTCTCCCTGATCCGTTGGATCAGTTCTTAAGATATTTTGAATAGAACGACGTTTTTACATTGATTTTTTCGATTGAAATTGTTTCTCCAAATTGGTAGGGATAAAAATTTCTTACTATGTCCTTCTTCTAGCTGACTTCAAGTTCGATTGGTTTTAAAACAAATTCTGAATCATTCGGACTAATATTTAAGTCTGTCCTTAAAACTTTGGGATGTGGGAACTCCTATAAGAATAAGTTTTTATAGGGCTTTAAACTAAAACAGAGTGTTGATATTGTAAACCACCTGAATTCTTTTAATAACATCCTCTGGTTGAATCCATTCCATACAGGCGAAATCTTTGCGATAACAAGTGGTGTTTCCGTATATACTACAAGGTCTACAAGGTAAATTATCGATTTGTAATACTCCGGAATCTTCCTGGCCAAACGGAGCGAAGCCAGAATGCGGGTGGGTCGTTCCATAAATTCCGATCACCGGTCTTTTTAAAAGTGCGGCGATGTGTACGTTGGAAGAATCCATCCCGATCATAACGTCCATCCTTTCCATGATTCCGAGTTCGCCTCGAATCCCCAATTTACCGCCGGAAACGATTTTCAAAGATTCCTCGAAGCCGCGACTCCATTCCGAAAGAACTTTGGATTCTTCTTTAGAACCGAAGAGAAAAATTTTAACTTCCGGAAACTTTTCCAGAAGAAGTTGTAGTAGAGTTTTACTTTTTTCCCGGGGCCATTCTTTTAGAGCGTGTCCCGCAAATGGAGCGAAACCGATCCAAAGACTTTCCTTTTTTAGAATATTTTGGGATTCGAAAAACTCTTTTGCGAATATTTTGGATTCTGGATCCACGTTGATCCAAGGACCTTTTCTAACCGATGCCGGATAACCTGCGTTTTCAAAAACCTTGAGATAACGATCCACGGTATGAGGAAGCGGGGTGAGAATTTTTCTTTTTTGACGGATTTGTCTCTGCTTTTCTTTTCTTCCTTTCACGATTCGGAACACGCCAATTCCGCGAAAGTAAAAGAGAAGGCTAAGTAGTCTGGAACGAACGGAAGAATGAAGGTCAATCACTTTTTCGTAAGGACCGAGCTTATTGATTTCCTGAAAAAGTCGATAAAGTCCTACAATCCCCCGATATCGTTTTAGGTTAAAGCCGACTACGTTGACATTCGGAATATTATAAAAAAAAGGAGCGTAGTTTCCTCTAGTCACGATCGTAAGTTGGATATTTGTATATTTTGCCGCGATTGCTATGATTGCAGGAGCCATAAGGGCAACGTCGCCCATGGCTGAAAATCTCATGACCAATAAATTCATGATCTTTTAGAATAAAGAGAAGGGTTCAGATTTTGATCGTTGTACATCTTCATCTGACGATATACTTTATAGAATTTATTTCCATTTTTAAGATCTTCCAAAAGTTCATTCAGACATTGGGAGAGATCCATTCTTTGTTCTAGGAGCACGTCGAGCTTACGTTTGCAAGTGTAGATGTGATTTTCATCCGCGTCTTTTCTCTGAGTTTGTTCTTCCATATGATAGATTTTGAGTTCTAAAATACTCATCCGATCGATAAGCCAGGCTGGGGTTTCGGAATTCATCCTTGCTCCCGGTTTTTTAGGAACGTTTTGGAATTCGGAGGAAATACGATCGTCCAGAATTTCAACGAGATCGGTACGCTCTTGGTTTAGTTTGTCGATTTGTCTTTTGAAATTGACCAGCTCCTTGTCCGGTAGATCCGGCCTGCGGATTTCGTCTTCTACGTGCCATTGAATCGTATCGATTTGGTTTTTACTATAAAGGATTGACTCGATGCTGTTGGGCGGAAATGGATTTTGGGAAGCCGCTTCCTTTTTATGCCAGTCTAACACGGATTGTCGAAAAACGGATACAACAGAGTTCGCTTTCAAAGTCATTGTGCATAACATTGTGCGATGAGCCAGAAAATCAAGAGAAAAGCATTGAAAGAGGTGCGAGAGGTATTGAGAAATTCTTTACTTTCTCGTCTTATTAAAATAGAGTTCATCTGCGTTTTATGGCACGAAAAATTCATCCTGAAATTTTAAAGTTTCTTTCTGGAATATCTTTATTTCAAAAATTATCTCCGGCTGTTCTAACTCGTATTTATCAAAATATTGAGGAACGGAACGTATACAATCACGATGTGATTTACTATCGAGGGGATATTTCGGATAAGCTTTTTATAGTTCGACATGGCGAAGTGATGCTTACTTTCGGAGAATCCGGAAAGTCGGTCAAATATCTCGGTGAGGCGGAATTTTTTGCTGAGAATAGTCTTATGACCCGAACACAACACGCCGGTTCTGCGATTGCCGTGATGGACACTTTACTCTATGTTCTCGACGGACATTTTTTTCTCAAACTTGCAGAGAAAGAACCGATTCTTTCAAGCAATCTAATACGGTTGATGAGCAATCGATTCAGGGAGCATCTCGAACCGGAAAGTGCAATGACTTCTCTTCCCAGAAGGATGATTTGTCATGTCCCTCTGGAAGAGGTTCAAGGTTACAAGGAAAAATTGGACGCTATCGTAAAGATAGGAGGTTATTCCCATGAAGGAAAGATGACTCTGGTTCCAATGGAATCTTTCGAGAAGGTCAGTATTCAAGATGCAATTCGGAAGTTATCCCTACTAAGAAACCAGTTTCCGGTTATTCATTTGTATTTTCAACAGGCAGGTTTGAAACCGGAACTAGATAAACTTCTTTTACAAGCAGATCAAGTTGTTTTCTGGGAGGATAATCCGGAACGAAATCAAAAGAAAAAAACGGAAATCATCACTTACTTTCGTTCTCGAATCCGTAATTTTGCCGGAAGAACAATTCGTTACGTAGACTCGGTCAATTCGATACGTCCTGAAGATAGCGTAAAACACCAAAAAATTTTTCATAAAGAAGAAACATTTTCCAGATACCTCGTATCCAGGACGAGAGGCCTGGCTTTGGGAGGAGGGGGAGCGCGGGCGCTTGCACACGTCGGGCTTTTGAAAGTATTAGAAAAAGAGAATATAAAGGTGGACGTGGTTTCGGGAGCCTCGTTCGGAGCGGTGATCGCAGCCTTGTATGCGCGCGGCGAAAACACGGATACGATCTACAAAATGATCTATAAATTTTTCGGAGGATTGGATAAACCTTTCGATCCCACCGTTCCTCTCGTTTCCTTTTTTAAAGGTAAAAAAATGAATCGAATGTTGAAGGATGCATTCGGTTCTGCGCTCATCGAAGACCTAAAAATTCCTTTTGTAACCTCGGCGGTGGATCTTCATAGTGGAGAGGAATACGTGATGGACCGTGGACCGGTTTGGGAAGCTTTGGCGGCGGCGATGAGCCTTCCGGGAATGTTTCCTCCTATATTTCACGGTGATCATTTATTGGTGGACGGAGGCGTAATCAATAACGTTCCTGAAAATTTAATCCGACAAAGAGGTGCCGACATTATTTTGTCCGCTAACGTTTCCCCACTCAGAGACGAAGCCATCGTAAGACTTCTGGAAGACAGAAGGATCACGGGTAAGTCCTTTTTTAAAAACCTCTGGGAAGATTTAAAGTATCCTCCGATTCTTAAAATTATGGGAAGAGCGATCACTTTGGAAGGAAGAGAAATTACGAAACTTAGGAAGGACAAGATGGATCTATTCATCAATCTTCATATAGAGGAATTTTCCTTTTTCGATTTCAATAAGTTTGGGGAGATCATTCGAAAGGGAGAAGAAGAGGCGGAAAGTCACCTCGAAGAAATTTACGATCTCTTTTATCCGGGAAAAAGATTCTCAAAGAAGAAACGATAGAAGAAATTCCTGAAGTTTTGCAGATTCTTTTTTGTAGTTGGATTTCCATTCTTCGCTTCCAAGAGGTCCGACTGTGTTTGTAAGTGCAAAGAATGAATAGAAAGGAATTCGAAAGTCGTGACAAACTTTAGCGAGTCCGAAGCATTCCATGTTCTCAAATCCTATATCGTGTTCTCTTAGATATTCCAAAACTTTTCCGGAAACGTTTTCGATTGTGATCGAACCGCTTGCGTTCGTTTTTGAGATCAGAATTTCTTCCTTGGACGTAAATTCGAAAGGATAAGGGAACTCATACGAATCCGGAATGATTTCCGGGATTCGAATCCTTCGTTCGATTTTTCCCAACTCTTGATTTTCGATTTGAAACGAAAATCCGAATCGATCCTTCCAAAAACTCGGATGTAGCCAAGGATAAACTCCGGCAGAACCGATAAACAAAACCTGGGTAGGAAGAGTCAGATTTTTATTTTGATGTTCCAGCAGAAATTTTTGAAGGCGCAGCCCCGCTTCTAAATTTCCAACTCCGCAGAGAAGAATAGGATATTTTCCAGAAATTGAGATCTGATCCAATTCTTCGGCAATAGCGGAACAGATGAGCGTTTTTGAAGGTTCAATCCTCATCGTTTTCATACAAAGATTGAATCACGTCGTGATATAAAGCAAAAATGACGTTACGTTTGAGTTTCATTGTCTCAGTCATTTCTTTTCCTTTTTCAAATTCTTTTGGAAGGATATAAATATGGGCGATCTTTTCGAAAGATTTAAATCCGGCTTTTGTGGAGATTTTATCTTTTACAATGTTTTTAAAAAATGAACTTACTTCTTTGGAAGAATTCCATTCCGTTGGATCTTTTGGAAGTTTTTTTTCTTTCGATTGAAATTCCTCGTAGACACGGTCGAAAAAGGGAACGATTAAAACCCCGAGATTCTTTTTATCCTGTCCCACGACGATCACTTGGCTGATGAATTCTGACTCTGTGAGTTTTGCTTCGATCGGGGCTGGCTCTAAATTCTCCCCTCCGGAAAGGACGATCGTGTCTTTCGCTCTTCCGGCGAATTTTAATTCTCCGGTATGAGTCCAAGTAAGAATATCTCCGGAATCGAGCCATCCGTCTTGTAAGGCTTTGGCGGTTTTTTCGGGTTCCTTATAATAACCGACAGTTACGTGCGGCCCCTTATGCCAAGCGATCCCTTTTTCGCCGGGAGCCGTTACAATTCTACCATCTTCTCCTACAAGTTTGATCGCAGTCCCGGGTAACGGAGCGCCGATTGCTCCGTTTTTTGGAAGGGGAAATTCTCCGATTGCTCCGATTCCTGTCGTTTCCGTCATTCCGTAAGTTTCGATGATTGGGATTCCTGCACTTCGAAAGAAAAATTGAATATGCGGGGGCATAGCTCCTGCACCGCATAATGCGAAACGGATTCTTCCTCCGAATAAATCTTTTACCCTTTGTAAAATCTTGTAGGAAAGAATTTTAATCGGATAGAGAAAAAGAAGAAACGCGCTCGCTACAAAGCGATCAATCGTTTTTTGCCTTGGGTTTTCGATTTCGATGGTTGTATAGAAATCTCGAATTGTATCCTGAAGACTCGTTGTGATCTCCGCCATTCTTACTGCAACATGAAATAACTTTTGTTTGAGCGGGGGAGCCTTTCGAACCGTGTCGTGGATTCTTTTATAAAGTCCTTCCCAAAGTCTCGGAACTGAAACGAGTACGGTGGGCTTTACCTTTTGCATATCCGCAGGAATTGTAGGAATGGAAGAACATGCCATAGAAGCTCCCCAGGCTATAAGGGTTGTTTCTAAAAGTCTTTCGGCAATATGCCACGGCGGAAGAAAGATAATGGTTCTATCGTTACAAGAACACGGAACGAATTCTTGAAGTTGATGAATCCCCCAGGTAAAACTTCTGTGGTTCAACATCACACCTTTCGGTGCACCTGTCGTTCCAGAAGTATATATGATGGTCGCGAGATCTTTACCGATTAAAATTTCACCTCTTTGAGAGTAGAGTTTATCTCCTTTTTTAATTCGGGATCTCTCTCCTTCTAAAAGTGCATCTTCTAAAAAGAAAAATTTTACACCGGGAAGTGCAGTGCGAGCGTTTTCCAGATCCTTCCATTTTGTGTGGGGATCTATGAGAAGAATCGTTTTTACATTTGCGAGACTAGATTTATCTTCCAGTAACTTTTTTAGTATTTTCTCATTCTCTAAAAAGAGGAGTTTGGCTTCGGAATGTTCTAAAATATATTTCAGATCGTCTAACGTGGCGTCGCAACCACGAGGGACATCCACACATCCGATCGTGACCAAGGAGAGGGAACAAAGAGACCATTCGTATCTATTATCGCAAATGAGTCCCGCTGTGTTTCCTTTTTGCATTCCAAGATCGATCAGGAACACAGAAAGATTCTTGAGATTCTCATACCAGTCTTGATAAGAGATTCCGCGAAAGTCGCCGTCTTCTTGCCGAACCCAATACATAGGACGATCCGCATAAACGGAAGCTACGTCCCTGAGTAGATGGTAAAGACTTACTTTTTCCATAAAAATCAGGGGAATAATCCCAAAATCTCCTTTGTTCCGGTCATGAGATTGATGTTTTGTAGGGCTTGTCCTGCGGCACCTTTTACGAGGTTGTCCAAAGCGGAAACAACAACTAATGTATTTCCTCTTTTTCTTACCGAAATATCCAAAAAGTTCGTATGTTGAACTCTTTTCAGTTCGATCTCTTCCGGAGTTTTTAAGATTCTAAGGAAAGGTTCGTTTTTACAAGAGTTTTGTAGAACGGAAATCGGGTCAGCAGAAGGTTCGGTATCAAACTCTAATACAATCGTCGAAAGAATTCCTCTATAAACCGGTAATAAATGGGGAGTGAAAACGACTTCCGGTTCGGGAAGTTTCGAATGAGCGTAAACGTATTCTTTAATTTCTGGTTCGTGTTGATGGGAAAGAATCTTATAAGCTCGAAAGTTTTCGTACACTCCTGTATAAGAGTAACCTGCGTCTTCGGTTCTTCCACCTGCGCCGGAGACCCCTGATTTGGAATCGGCTATGATCCGAGGTCTTAGATTTTTTCTGAGCTCGTTTAATAAAAATACCGGAAGAATTACGGAAGTGGAAAAACAACCCGGGTTGGAAACAAAATCTGCGTTTTTCAATTTGTCCCTAAAAATCTCAGGAATTCCGAAAACAGCCTTATCCACATAGGAGAATTGAGTATGTTTTAATTGATAAGCTTTTTCAAATATTTCTTGATTGTGAAGTCTATAAACTCCGGAAAGGTCGATTACTTTGTGGCCGAAGTCCAAAAATTTAGGAGCCGACTCGATTGATACATTGTTAGGCACAGCTAGAACGACTAATGATTTTTTGGGAACTGTGGCCTCATGTTTGCGGAAGGTAAGATTTTTGGGAAAAGGAATTTCGGGAAAAACTTCGGCAAGTGTTTTGCCTGCAAGTTTATCACTCGTGATATGAACGACTTCGTGTTCCTTTTGGCGGGAAAGAAGCAAAAGTAGCTCCTTTCCGGTTAAACCGCCTGCTCCTAAAATGCTAATCTCTGCCATGATCTTTGTTGTCTTTTTTTACCCTCTTATAGAAAGATTTTAATTTCTGGAAAATACTGTAATTAAAAAAAAACGCCGAACGATTTCTCATCCGGCGGTCAAGGGTTCCTAAAAAGAAAGCCATTTATTTTAGCCAACTGCCTGTTCTAATTTTTCCTCTTTGCGTGGCTTTTTGTTTTCCTGAGCCTGTAAAGGCAGACTATTTAAATCTCTGATCATATTTTCAATGGTTAAAGCAATTTCAGGATTGTTTTTCAGGTATTCCTTGGCGGCTTCTTTTCCTTGTCCGATTTTTTCTGTGTTATAGGAATACCAAGCCCCAGCTTTGTGAATGATATCATGCTTTACACCAAGGTCAACCAGAGAACCCTCTCTACTGATGCCCGCGTTGAAGATTATATCAAATTCCGCCTGTTTAAATGGAGGGGCACACTTATTTTTGACTACTTTGACCCGGACTCTGTTCCCGACGGATTCTTCTTTTTCCTTGATCGTTTCGATTTTTCGAATATCCAAACGAATCGAACAATAAAATTTCAGAGCGTTTCCGCCTGTGGTCGTTTCCGGAGAACCGAACATGACTCCTATTTTCATCCGAATTTGGTTAATAAATATGACCACGGTTTTAGATTTCGCGATCGTTCCTGTGAGTTTTCTAAGAGCCTGGGACATGAGTCTTGCCTGTAAGCCCATGTGCGAATCTCCCATATCCCCTTCAATTTCGGCTTTCGGGACAAGCGCTGCTACGGAGTCGATTACAATCAAATCGATTGCATTGCTTCGCACTAAGGATTCGCAGATTTCCAGGGCTTCTTCTCCATTATCCGGTTGAGAAACCAAAAGCTCATCGATATTGACTCCGAGTTTTTTTGCGTAGGAGGGATCCAGCGCATGTTCCGCATCGATGAACGCTGCAACCCCGCCTCTCTTTTGAGCTTCCGCAATTGCTGAAAGAGTAATAGTCGTTTTTCCGGAAGATTCAGGTCCGTAGATTTCCACAATTCTTCCAATTGGATAACCTCCGATTCCAAGCGCGATGTCCAAATCCAAAGAACCGGAAGGAATTACCTGAACGGTTTGTTTGGAAGTATCCGAACCCAATTTCATAATTGCACCTTTTCCAAATTGTTTTTCAATTTGGTTCATCGCTTGTTCGATCGCTAACTTTTTGGAATCGTCTACATTTTGAGCTTCTTCTTTACTTTTCTTCATAATACCTTCTCCCATGTTTTTTGCCTCCTCCCTTAATACGGTTTTTAGAGGAAACAAACCGTCAAAACAACGGTTATCTTTTTTAAGTATGGCTTCTGATCCGGACAAAAAGATGTCCTTTGGGTTCAAAAAACGAGCTTGTTTCGATTTTTTTCACAAGCTCAGGTTTATGTCACCCGGTTTTCTGAAAGCTAATGTAAAATATATATAATTATTTGTATAGCAAAAATTTGAGTATTATTGAGAAAGAATCGATTTTTTTTCCTGGTCCAAGTTTTTTTTGGTTTGGATTGCTTTTCTGAGTGTTTCCCTATTGCGAATCCAAAAATTTCGAAAGAAAAAAATAGTAAGGATGAAAGCAGAGACCAAAAGAAGAAAATTGATTCCAAGACGAATCCAAAAGGAAATTCCCGACTGGGAGGGAAAGAAAAATAACGTGCCGTCAACCAATCGAATCTTCTCACAACCCTGACAATTTGTATTTCGAGTTTTGAAGAAGGAGTTTAATTCTCCTAAAGATTTTTCAGTTTTGATTTTCCATTCGGAAGATTCTTGAGAATAGAGAAGAGTTTCATCTTCCGAGAAATAATAAAATGCACATGTTAAACCGGTTTTTAGGAATTCCACAGATGTAATTCCAGTTTGTCTTCCGAGATAAAAATCAACGTAATAGTCTTTAATCGTAAAACTACGAATTTGGGAAAGATTTGGAAATTCTGCTCCGTAAGAAACCTGATAAAACAGAGTGGACTTTTGATTTCTAATTCGTATCCCGCCTAGATTCGGGATTTTTTTGAATTCGGTTTTGAGCTTTTCCTTAGTAGGGAAAGAAGGATTTTTCAATTGAATAGAAAGAACTTTTTTTAAATATGTTTCTAGCCTAGATTCTTCCTCTTTTTTCCAAACTGGAATCCATTCAATGAGCCAAGATTTTTCCACGGCTGCCGGATCTCCTAACAGCGCTGTGATTCCGTTTTTGATACGAAACGTTTCTGCGACTACTGATTGGTTCCAAAATAACAGGAAAGTGAATGCAAAAAAAAAACGTCTCATAGGAACCTCTGAATGATATTATAATACATTCAATTCTTGTCTAAAATTTGGGAATTCAATGTTTATCCTAAAACTTAAAGAACTGAAATGAAGATGAATCAATGATCGCAGTAAAATCGATTTGTGTGAGTTTATTTTTCTGAGATTTAAGGTTTCATTTCAAGTACTTTTCAATCAGTTGGTTTGTGGGAAGAATGAAAAGGAAAATTTGTTGCTTCTATGAATATATGAGCTTAAGCTGTTCTGATCTTTTTTATACCCAATACGATTTGGTACTTCCGTAGTTCGTTAAAACTGGTAACTGAAGGCCGATGTACTTTTGTCTTTTAAATTTTGTTTATTGTGTATTTCCTTTTTTTAGCTCAAAAAAGTCATATGTTTCAAGTCTTTCTCTACTAAAGATACCTTGCATCTAACATTTGCCTGGTGGCTTATACGCTAAAATCTATCTATCGATCATTTTCTCCTATACAAGAGGAGAATCTTGGAAATTATTATAGAATGTCCGAATGCCCGCTTTGTAAGTTTTATCGGTCCGACGATCTTTCGGAAGTTCTTATGAGATTCGGAGAATTTTCGGTGCGTCACTGCGAGGAAGAAAAAAAACTCAACGGCTATCTTTATATAGAGCCCCATTCTCATTGGACTTCATATCAGGAGTGGACTAAGGATTCTTTTTCCGATTTCGGAAAAGCCTTAGAGTTTGCGACAAAATGGATCTATAAAAACCATTCTCCGATTAAAATTTATACTGTGACGGTTTCAGAGATGGTTCCTCATATGCACTTTCATTTGATTCCAAGGTATTCTGACGATTTAAAAGGAATTGATTATATACGACTTGCATTGCAGGGGAAATTACCGGAACAAAATTATATTCGAAATTTATAATGGATTTCATTTCAAGGATTTGAGGAAAGTATATGAACGTTTTGAAATATAAAAGTATTTTACTTTTGTTTTCCGTTTCCTTTTTATTGGGTGGTTGTATCTATAGAGATATACGTGTTCCAGGGCTAAGCACCAACTTCACTCAATACGTTTTAAACTCGGACGATTTTCAAATTTTAGGAACCGTAGAAACCGAAGGAATTTATACTTCCTGGTTCATGTTCTGGGTGACGGGTGAAACTGGTTACAGAGAATTGTTGGATAAGTCCAAGGCACTCGGAGGGGATGAAATCATCAATTATCGTTTTGAAGTGGAAGAAACGAGTATTCTTCTGGTCGTCTGGAATCGAATCAAGTGGAAAGCAACCGCACATGCGATCAGATACAGAGAAAAAATCAAAAAGCCTTGATCAAAAAAGAACTACGGACTCCAAATTTCTTAGGAGTCTAAAAGGATAGGATGCAGACAAACAAAGCCCAACTCATCTTGGAAGCTGGACTTTCCAGGAAAGCCGATTTCGTAGAAATATTCGAGGAAGAGACAAGATCTTCTTCCGTAAGTTTAAGAGATCAAAAAATAGAACAAAGTTTTGCGGGAATCGATTACGGAATCGGAATCCGACTTATCTATGGAACCGACGTTCTCTACGCACATACCAACAACGAAGACTCGGAACATTTGATTTCTCTCATAGATCTTTTAGCGGATTCCAGAGGAACCGCAAGAGAAAAAAGACAAACGCTCGTATTGAAAGGTAATTTAAAATCCCCTTCGTTTCCGGCAAACGTAAGGGATCCTCGCAAAGTTTCTCCTCATGAAAAATTAGAAATTTTATTTCGTGCGGACCAAAACGCTCGGAGCATTTCTTCGAATATAGTTCAAGTCAGCGTTTCCGCGTTTGATTCCGTTTCCAGAATCGGAATCTACAATTCCGAAGGATTGTTTCTTGAAGATTTGAGGGTAAGAAGTCGCTTTAGCATCAACGTCGCCGCGGAAAAAGAAGGAGAAAGATTCGTTGCTTCCGAAAATCCAGGAGCTAAAAAGGGTTTTGAATTTTTCAATGAACTTCCCGTAGAACAACTTTCCAAAACTGCGGCTGAAAGAGCTCTTTTGATGTTGTCTGCTGGATACATTCAAGGAAAGAAAATGCCTGTTGTGATGGGGAACGGTTTTGGTGGAGTCATTTTTCACGAGGCCTGCGGACATCCGTTGGAAACAGAAGCGATCCGTAAAAAATCCTCTCCTTTTGTGGATAAGCTCGGGGAAAAAATTGCGCAGTCCTGTTTGACCGCTATTGATGACGGAACGATTCCTGATTCTTGGGGAAGTATCTCTGTGGATGACGAAGGCTCGGCTCCTCAGAAAACCGTTTTGATAGAGAACGGAATTTTAAAAAGTTATCTCGCTGATCGAATCGGAGCGGAAGAAGTAGGAGTTCCCAAAACCGGAAGCGCTCGAAGAGAAAGTTACATGTATGCTCCCGTTTCTAGAATGAGAAACACATACATCGCTGCAGGAAAGGACTCCTTTGATTCCATGTTGTCCGGAATCGAATATGGACTTTTTGCTAAAAAGATGGGAGGCGGTTCGGTCAATCCGTCTACGGGAGAATTTAATTTTTCCGTGGAAGAAGGATACGTTATCCGAAACGGAAAGATCGCAGAACCGGTTAGAGGCGCAACGCTTATCGGCAAAGGAGACGAGATCCTCCCTAAGATCAGTATGGTAGGCAACGACTTGGAACTCGCGGCTGGAATGTGCGGTGCGGCTTCGGGATCGGTTCCGGTCACAGTGGGACAACCTTCCTTGAAAGTGGACGAGATTCTCGTGGGAGGTCGTTCATGAATTTGGATAGTTCCGTTGAATATGTGTTAGACGTTTGTAAAAAGAAAAAGTTGGATCAATACGATCTCGTTGGCTCCGAGTCCAAAGAGGTGGGAATCGAACTTTTTCGAAAAAGAGTGAGTAATACCGAACTTTCCAATTCCAGAGGGATTGGAATCCGTCTCATCCAATCGGGAAAACCGGGTTATTCTTACAGTGAAAAATTATCCGAAGAAGCGTTGTTTCAGATGGTGGAAGATGCACTTGCGCAGGCTAAAATTTCGGATCCGCTTGATATTGACCTTCCTGGACCGTCTGATCTTCCCAAAATCAACATCCGTTCTTACGAGGAATCTTTAGAATCTCTCGGTTTTGAATGGTTGAAATCCACAGGTGAGAAGTTGGATGATCTTGCTTGGTCGGTCGGGGGTAAAATCGAGAATGTTCCATATTCTTACGCAGGTAAAACTTGGAGCCGATTCATATTAGCAAATTCGAATGGACTTTATCATGGTGAAAAATCGAACCTTATTTCGGCGGGAGTTGCGTTGGTCGCAACCGACGGAAAAACCAAAAAAATGGGGGGCTATACACGTTCTGGTTTGGATTTAGATTGTATTAGCCCTGAGTTGATCGTGTCCACGGCGGCGGAACGTTCTTTGGCTCTTTTGGGAGCAAAACCTGTAAAAAGTGGTTTGTACAATATCGTTCTTTCTAATCGAATCAGTCCTCAGATTTTTGGAATGTTTTCTTCTCCGTTTTCTGCGGATAGTGTACAAAAAGGTTTGTCTAGACTGGAAGGCAAAATCGGTTCACAAATCGCATCACAAAATTGGAACTTGTTTTGCGATCCGCACATTTCGGATTATCCAGGTTCGAGACTTCTTGATGCGGAGGGGGTTTTAACGAGTAAAAAGGCAGTGATCGAAAATGGAATTCTGCAAACTTATCTCTATAATCTAGAATCTGCTAAAAAGGAGGGAGTCGTTCCCACCGGAAATGCGGTTCGTTCGTATGGTGGTAGGGTCGGCACTTCGTTTAATAATTACGTTGTACCCAAGGGAGATAAAACTCTCGAAGAATTATTGGGTAGTTTTCCGGAATGTATTTACGTTTTAAAACTCGAAGGAGGTTCAGGATGTAGCGCGGTTTCCGGAGAAATCTCGATCGGTGTACAAGGGATCTATTATAAAAATGGAATCCCCGTTCATCCGGTGGATAGCATAACGATGAATCTGAATTTTTTTGATCTTCTTTTTAGAATCGAGGGAATCTCGAACGAGTACAATGATTCCTATTCTTCTATCAAGGTTCCGGATATTCTCATTAGGGAAGCAAGCATCGCGGGTTGAGTTAGAGTTTTCGCTTGATTGTCTTTTTGAATTTGGGCTTTTTGTTCGAAACAGACTTTTCTATTTCGGGAGAAACCTTTTGAACTTTTGGATTCACCTTTTACAAACCCAATTTCTTTTTTTACGAATTGGAAGCGTTCGTGGAAAAAATTTCTTTCGTATTGTTGTAGTTGCGATTCAATTTTTAATTAAAATCTATTTTCTAAATTTCTATTCTAAGACGACCCAAATCCGAAAACTCAATTTCGAACGTTTTAAGGTTAAAAAACGGAAATGGTTCTATTTCCGAAACTTAGTACAAAACATTTTGAACTCTCTCTATTCTTTCTTATGGGAGATTTTATCTCCTATAATTGGCCGGGATTTGTGTCAAATGCAACGATCCTTAAAGACGAATATCTTTGTATTTTTTTGGGGAATTACTTTTCTCTTTTTTTGGTCCTCCAGTTTAAACGCTCAAGTAAAGATCGAATTTAGTCCAATCGGAGAAGTCAAAAAACCTTCCCAAGTAAGGGCTCGTTTTTCCGAATCAATGATTCCTTTGGGAAATCCAAAATTTTCTTTAAACCCGTTCGAGGTTCGTTGTCCTTTACAAGGTGTACAACGTTGGGTAGATGATAAAAATTGGGTTTTTGAATTTACCGAACTTCTACCCGGTGGAGTGGAATGTACTTTTGAAACGAAGAAGCTGAAGTCGGTCACAGGAAATTCCTTGGATGAGGGAGAAAAATTTTCCTTTAATACGGGAGGTCCCGAAATGGATTCTTCCTCTCCTTATGAAGGAGGAATTATCGACGAGGATCAGGTTTTTATTTTGGATTTGGATTCCGAGCCGGATTTTTCTTCTGCAAGTGATCATATTTATTTCGTGATCGAGGGACTCAAGGATAAGGTCGGTTTTAGTCGAATCAAAGGTTCTATCGAAAGTGAAATTTTGAAAGCAAA
Source organism: Leptospira mayottensis 200901116 (assembly GCF_000306675.2). Classification (NCBI taxonomy): domain Bacteria; kingdom Pseudomonadati; phylum Spirochaetota; class Leptospiria; order Leptospirales; family Leptospiraceae; genus Leptospira; species Leptospira mayottensis. The sequence goes on along the minus strand of NZ_CP024871.1, from coordinate 2,036,657 downwards.
TTACAGGGAAGGAAAAACCGAAAAAACGATTCTTATCAAACCAGATCAGAAATTTCCAAGCGGAAAAAAAATTCATCTCATTTTGGAACAAGGGTTGAAATCAAAATCGGGAATCCCGAGAAGCTCTACAAGAAAAATTGAATATACTGTAAGACAACCTTTCCGAGCGGAATTCAACTGTGATCGAGTCAATGCAAGGGCCGCTTGTATTCCCTCTTTGCCGTTGAGGTTGAATTTTAATTCTCCCGTATCTGTAGAAATTCTTCAAAAGATTCAGCTTCAAACAAGCGATGGGAAAAAGATTCCCCCCAAGGTCTCCTCCGAGAATGGAAATTATGACTATGGAATCAGTTTTCCAGTTCCTCTTGCTCCAAAGTCCAAATTTCAAATTATCCTTCCATCCGGCATAAAAGACGACGCGGGACGACTTCTTGCCAATCAATCTTCGTTTCCTCTTATGGTTTCCACGGACGATTATCCTCCTCTTTTGAAATTCTCTTCCAAGTTCGGAATTTTAGAAAGATTTCCGGAGGCGATTCTCCCCGTTACAATTCGAAATCTGGAAGCGGAGAATCCAGTACGTCTCTATCAGGTGAAAACGAGTCCTGACACGGAGGGTGTTATCAAAGAACAATTCGATAAATTGAAAGAAAAGGGAAAAGAAATTTTCAACTGGGCCACTGGAAAAGAGGATCACCCAAAACAATTTACTGGAAAAGAATTGATTCTTGGGTCGGGACAGATTGCAGAAATCGTTCAATTTCTCAAAACGATTGAAAATTTGGAACACCGTCGTTCTATCTTTGATTCTTCTCAAAATCCATCTTTCACGAACGAGATCAAACTCCAGAGCAAACAGGGAGTTCGTCGTTTTGAGGTCGTGGGAATTCCCTTGAAAAAACCAGGTTTCCATGTGGTCGAAATGAAATCGGACATATTAGGAAATTCTTTATTAGGAATCAATCAACCGTTTTATGTTCGTACAGCTGCTCTGGTGACCAACCTTTCCCTTCATTTTAAGTGGGGGAAAGAATCCTCTCTTGTTTGGGTGACAAAGTTGAATGATGCTAAGCCGGTACCAGGTGCCGACATTCAGATCTTCAATTGTAAGAACGAAAAAATTTTTGTAGGTAAAACGGGACCTGGGGGAACTCTTCTCGTAAAAGGAATTCCACCTCGAAATAAAGTTCCGCATTGTTCTTGGAAATCGTACGAAAATGGTCTGCTTTTAACCGCGACTTTCGAAGACGATTTTACTTTTACTCATACTCGTTGGCAGAATGGAATTGAGAATTGGAGATTCAATCTTCCGGGAGATTCTGGAGACAACAACATTTTATTTCACCCGATTTTGGATAGAACCTTGTTTCGCGCCGGAGAAACCGTTTCCATTAAACTTATTTCAAGAACTAAAAGACAATTCGGCTTCGAGGTTCCAGCACGAAACGAATATCCGGCGTTTGCGAAAATTGTTCATTCCGGTAGCGATAAAGAATATTCCATTTCCTTAAAATGGAACCAAGAAGGAACGAGTTCTCTTCAATTCAAAATACCAAAAGAAGCCAATTTGGGGATATATCGGATTTTATTAAGCGAATTTGGGAATAGTGATTCGGTTTCCATCGGAGAATTCAGGGTGGAAGAATTTAGAATTCCGCTTATGAAAGCGGATTTTCAAGTTTCCGGTCCAAATGTCGGTCCTTCTAAGTTAGAACTTTCCGGTAGCGTTCGTTACCTTTCAGGCGGAGGAGCCGGTAAACTCCCTGTTCTTTTGAGAACCCGGGTTACGGTCGGGGGTGGAGTATATTTTCCCGATTATTCCGATTTTTCATTTAGCAACGGTTTGGTGGACCGTAAATCAGAAGAAAATGAAGAACCGATTTCGGTAACTGGTTTTACAAAAACGCAACTCACGTTAGACGCAAAAGGTTTTTTCGAAACGACAGTGAGGTCGATTCCAAAATCCGATACGATTCAAAAGCTCGAAGCGGAACTCGAATACAAGGATCCGAATGGAGAGATTCAAAGCGCATTCAGATCTTTTCCGATTTATCCTTCTGAATATCATATCGGAATCGCTCCTGAAAGTTGGGTCGCGGTTCGAGACTCGGTTCGGTTTAAGGTTGCGGTTCTTGATTTAAAAGGGACGCCGATAGAAGGAAAGAAGATAAATGTAGTCGCATTTACGAAAAAATATTATTCCAATCGAAAACGCTTAGTCGGCGGCTTCTATAGTTACGAACATAAATACGAAGTAAACGAAGTGGGGAAATTCTGTTCCGGTAAAACGAATGCGAAAGGGATTTTATTTTGTAGCGGTCCTGTAAATGCGACCGGAGAAGTCTATTTCGAAGCTTCCCTTTCTGGAGAAGATGTAAAAGCGAATTCTTCCGTTTGGATCAGTAGTGAGGAGGATTTTTGGTTTGCGGCGAGCGATCATGATCGTATGGATCTTCTCCCCGAGAAAAAGGAATACCAGGCGGGTGAGAAAGCCAGATTTCAAGTGAGAATGCCGTTTCGAGAGGCAACCGCTCTTATCACCGTGGAAAGGGAGGGAATTCTCAGTTCGTATATCAAAACTCTCAGCGGTAAAGAACCGATCGTTGAAATCCCTGTTGAAAGTTCGTTTGCTCCGAATGTGTTCGTTTCTGTTTTGGCGGTTCGGGGAAGAGTGGATAGTCCGAAGGAAACTGCGTTTGTCGATTTAGCAAAACCTTCTTTTCGATTGGGAGTAGCTCAAATTCGAGTCGGTTGGAAACCTTTTGAGATTCCTGTCCGTGTGGAAACGGATAAGGCCGTTTATAAGGCGAGACAAAAAGTAAAAGTAAAAGTTCAGATCGACCATCCTTCCGTACAGGTAAAAAAAGATTCAAAAATCACATTAGTCGCTGTCGATCAGGGTCTTTTGGAATTAAAATCCAACGATACTTGGGATTTACTTCGAGCCATGATGTACCAGCGAGGAAACTCGGTGGAAACTTCCACCGCTCAACTTCAGGTAGTGGGTAGAAGACATTTCGGATTAAAAAGTCAGCCGTCGGGAGGAGGCGGAGGCGGAGCGACAACCAGAGAGTTGTTTGATACTCTTCTTTATTGGAAACCGGATTTGAAACCGGACGGGAATGGATTTTTAGAAGTGGAAATTCCTCTGAACGATTCGTTGACTTCTTTTAAGGTCGTCGCGATCGTTCACTCTGGAAAAGATAAGTTTGGTTCCGGTTCGACTCAGATTCAAACCACAAAGGATGTTCTTATTTATCCTTCGGTCGCTCCATTTGTTAGGGAAAAAGATAATGTACTGAGTGGAATTTCTCTCAAAAATACGACGGAAAAAACTTTAGAACTTGAAATCAATCCAAAAACTTTACCCGATCTTAAATTAGAAATTAAGAATATTCAATTAAAGCCGGGGGAATCTGCAAACGTTCATTGGAATCTTTCAATTCCTACAAGAAAAGACGAAATTGTCTATGAATTCCAAACCAAGGAAGTGGGAAACGGACCTTTTACGGATACGCTTCGTTTTCGTCAGAGGGTAGGAGAGTCGGTTCCCGTTCGAATTTTGCAATCCACTTTTCGGCGTTTGGAAGACGGAACACTCAGTCTTCCGATTCAGGAGAATCAGGAGGCGATTTCGGGAAGCGGAGAACTTGAGATCAGTTTAAAATCCTCTCTCACCGGCGGAGCGATTCTTTCTTCCAGAGAATATATGAATCGTTATCCATATTCTTGCTTGGAGCAAAAACTTTCCAAAGCCGTTTCGATCGGATCTCAGAATGATTGGGATCGGATTATGAATCAATTGAACGTTTATCTGGACGGGGATGGGCTATTAAAATTCTTTCCGATGTCTTGGTATGGAAGCGAAATTTTAACGAGTTATGTGTTGGTTCTTGCCTCCGAATCCGGTTATAAAATTCCGGATTCAATTCGAGAAACTCTTTTGGAGGCTCTGAATCGATATACTAAAGGTCTGATTTATAGGAACGGTTATATCTCAAATACGGATTTTCTTTTAAAAAAAATTATCGTCCTAGATGCAATATCCCGTTTTCAGCCGGTCGGAGACGATGTAATTCGATCCGTTCAGACAGATCTTAAAATTCTTCCTACTGATATTCTGATCAGTTTGAGAAACATATATTCGAAATCCGGAATATATAAAGACCAGATTTCTCGATTAGATGCTCTCTTGAAATCTAGATTCAGAATCCAAGGAACCTCCTATAATTTTGTAGACGAATCTAGTCTTTGGTGGCTTTTGTCTTCCAACGATTCGACCGTGATGAAAACGATCCTTTCCGTCGCAAAAGATCCAAGTTGGAAAGAGGACCTTCCTCGATTGATCCGCGGAGCGATTGCAAGGCAATCCAAGGGACACTGGGATATCACACCTGCAAATGCTCTCGGAGTTCTTGCGTTTCAAATATATTCGAAACAGTTTGAAAGGGATTCCGTCGAAGGAAACACTACAATCACTTTGGAAAACAATTCAAACACTTTGGAGTGGAAGAATAAAAAAGATCCCCCCACGGTTTTGATTCCAATGCCGAAAAATACACAAAACCTAAAATTCGTTCAAAACGGAAACGGAAAACCATATGTCGTAATCCATACAAAAGCCGCCTTACCTTTGAAAGAAAAATTGGAAAGCGGGATGAGAATGGAAAAGGAAATGTTGGATGAATCCGGAAATAAGAAGTTGTCGTTTCGAGAAGGAGATTTGGTACGTGTTCGTCTGAAAATTTATACCGAGTCTGATTTATCTTGGATTGCCGTCAAAGATCCAATTCCGGCGGGGGCTAACATTTTAGGCACAGGACTCGGGAACGATTCAAGAATCAGTGCCGAATTTGCAAGGGACGATAACGGATGGTCATCTCCTACTTTTGTGGAAAGAAAATGGGAAGGTTATACGGCGTATTTTGAATATTTGCCTGCGGGTTCTGTGACTCTTGAATACATATATCGAATCAATCATACTGGAAAATTTGTCTTACCTCCTACTAGGACCGAAGCGATGTATCTTCCAGATCAGTTTGCGGAAATTCTGAACCTGGATCAAATCGTGACGAAGGAATAAATTCCTCATGTATAAGAAGAATATATCGGTATTTTTGTTTATTGGTATATTCTTTTATTCAAATGTAATTTCTTCCGAAGAAATTCCCTCCTACAGGGAAATTCGAGACTCGTACCGTCCTTCCGACGGGACAATTTTGGATCTTCACGGAAGATTTTTGCAGACGATCCGGTTTAACGTTCGGGAAAGAAAATTATCCTGGACAGAAGAGGGAGAAATTCCGGAAACCTTATTGCTAGCCTTATTTATGCAGGAGGACAAACGGTTCTTTGAACATTCTGGAGTGGATCCACTTGCGATTTTAGGTGCAATGAAGGATAGAGTCTTAGGAAATTCAAAGAGAGGGGCGAGTACACTTTCCATGCAACTCGCTGGAATTTTTCTCGGTACCAAACCGGGGCGTAGAAACATTTTCGATAAATGGGAACAGATGAGATTCGCTCAAAAGATAGAACAGACCTGGAGCAAGAACGAAATTCTCATGGGCTATCTCAATCTAATTCAGTTTCGAGGAGAGCACAAGGGACTCAGAGCGGCGAGCCGAGGGCTTTTTCAAAAGGAGCCTTCTGCTTTGAGTGACGCAGAGTCTGTTCTCCTTGTTGCGATGCTTCCGTTTCCGGGAGCAAGTTCTTCCGCTTTAGTCAAACGAAGTTGTGTCCTTGCAAAAAAAATTCAAAGGGAGGAACTTTGTGATTTTTTTGAAAGTGTGGTCGATCGGATGACCACAAAGATAAACAGTTTGCCTGCCATTGAAGGAATTGCGTTTCATGCGGCTCAAAAAATTTTTAGAGAGAATCCGGAATTTCTTTCCAGAGACGGGAAAGTCAAAACGACCTTGGACTTTGATCTTCAATGGAAGGTTACCGAACTTGCAAAAAACATTATAGACGGGTTGAAAAAACAAAACGTAGCTGAAGCCGGAATTCTAGTCTTAGACAACTTATCCGGTGCCATTTTGGTTTACGTCGGAAATCTTCCAGATAGTTCTTCTTTTTATGTGGACTCTATTCCGTCCAAAAGACAGGCAGGTTCCACGTTGAAGCCGTTTTTATACGGACTTGCATTTGAAAAGGAAGTGTTAAAGCCGAATTCCATTTTGGAAGATATTCCTGCTGAATGGAACGCGGTTTCCGGAATTTACAAACCATCGAATTACAGCGACACGTATCATGGAAACGTGCAGGCGAAATATGCGCTTGCCTCTTCCTTGAATATTCCTGCGGTCCACGTTTTAGATCTTGTAAGTGTTCCTAGTTTTGTTCAGAGATTGAAGGACCTTGGTTTGAGCGGATTGAAGCGGGCGGATTTTTATGGATCTTCACTGGCTCTTGGAAGCGCGGACGTTACACTTTTTGAATTGACCAACGCTTATAGAACTCTTGCAAACGGAGGGATGGGTTCTAAGCCTACCTTTTTTCCATACGAAGCAAAACAAACACTTGAGGAAAATTTCCGAGAAGGAAATCTTTGGAATAGAATTTATACGAAACAAGCTACTGAAACGTTAGACGAAATTTTATCCAATCGGGAATACCGTTTTCTTTCCTTCGGTCTCAACAATCATCTTAGCACTCGGTTTTTTACGGCGGTAAAAACGGGAACTTCCCAGGACATGAGAGACAATTGGTGTGTGGGGTATTCGAAAAATTATACGGTTGGTGTTTGGGTCGGCAATTTGGATGGAAGCCCTATGTGGGACGTGAGTGGAGTTACGGGGGCGGCTCCGATTTGGAATGCGGTGATGAATCTACTTCAGGAAAGAGAAAAACAACCGAGTACATCCTTTGAGGCCTTTCGTGATTCGCACGTACGTCAGCTTGTGGAATCATCTTCTATTCCTAAGATTTTGATTCCTGGAAACGAAACAATTTACGCGTTGGATCCAGATATCCCTGAAGGAAGACAGAAACTCTATTTTTCTGCGTCTGCGTTTATGTCCGGATTTCGATGGGTCTTGGATGGGAAAAGAATTCAGGAAGCCAAACAAAAGGATGTATTTTGGAAACCCGAGCGCGGATTTCATATTCTTTCCTTGCAAGATAAGGATGGAAAGATCATTGATAGTGTCGTTTTCGAAGTTAGATAGAAAAAAGGTTTTTCTCTTGCAGGGAACCGCCTTCACGTTAGAATCAATTCCAGACTTCTCATGAAACTATCCACTGAAACCTATCTATTATCTCCCGCATTGGAAGAAGCGATCCTTCTCGCCGAAGTAACCTCTCGTCCTTTACTTTTAAAGGGAGAGCCCGGAACCGGCAAATCTCTTTTAGCCGAATATCTCGCGGATCAAAGAAAACTTTTTTTATATACCTGGCATATCAAATCTATCACCCAGGCGAAAGAGGGTTTGTATTTTTATGACGCGGTTTCTCGATTGAATGATTCTCGTTTTTCAGAGGACTCCGAAAAAGTAAAGAATATAGAAAATTATATTCGACTTGGTGCGCTTGGAGAAGCGTTTAGTCTGGATAAAAAATCGATCGTTCTCATCGACGAAATAGATAAGGCCGATATTGAATTTCCGAACGATCTACTTTTAGAGCTGGATCGAATGGAATTTTTCATTCCCGAAATTTCGAAACGTATTCAAGCAAAACATCGCCCTTTGACTATTATCACTTCAAATAACGAAAAGGAACTACCTGCGGCTTTTTTAAGAAGATGTATTTTTCATTATATAGAATTTCCGGATCCAGAATTTATGAAAAAGATCATTCTTTCTCATTATCCGGGGGTAGGCCATACGTTGCTCATCAAAGCTCTTGAGATGTTTTACCTCATTCGGAGAATGGACGATTTGAAAAAGAAACCGGGGACAAGTGAACTTTTGGATTGGATTCAGATTTTAGTACACCAAGGAGCGGTATTAAAAGACGAGGTTCGAATTCCGTTTCTCGGCGCGCTTATAAAAAACGAAGAGGATCTGAGGTTATTCAGAAATTAAAATGTTTATCCCATTTTTTTATAGGCTTAGGGCGGAAGGGATACCGGTTACGACGGGAGAATTTTTGGATTTTTTGAAAGTTGTAGATCATTATACAACTTATCAGAAGGTATGGATTGATTTGAACGAACTCTATCGCTTTTCCAGAGCTTGTATGGTAAAGGACATCAAGCATTTCGATTCCTTCGATCTCGTTTTTTCCGAAATTTTCGGGGAAAAGGGTGCACTCAAACCTGAGCTGAAACAAGATTTATTGGATTGGTTGAATCAGATATTTGATAATCCGAATAAACTTCCTCCTTCCCTGATTCCGCCGGATCAACTTTTGGAAGAATTTAAAAAACGTCTCGAAGAGCAAAGGGGAGAACATCACGGGGGAAGTAAGTGGGTTGGAACCGGAGGATCGTCACCTTTTGGACACGGAGGAAAAAATCCGGAAGGGGTCAGGGTGGGCGGGGAGGCGGGAAATCGTTCCGCGGTTTTTCAAGCATTAGAAAGACGTTATAAAGAATATAGGACAGACGAACAACTCGATGTACGTCAGATCAAAACCGCTCTCAAAAAACTGAGAAACTTAAGAAAAGAGGGCATATCCGAGTTCCATCTTCCGAAAACGATTGATTCCACTTGTAGAAACGCAGGTGACATTCAGATCGAGTTCGAGCGTTCCAGAAAGAACGGACTCAAGGTTCTTTTGCTGATGGATACGGGAGGAAGTATGACTTCACATGCGGAAAGGGTCAATAAGCTCTTTTCAGCAAGTCATCAGATAAATCATTTCAAGGAATTTCATTATTATTATTTTCACAATATCATCTACGATGCAGTTTATCCAAAGGCGAATATGAGAACCCCAATTTCTCTGCAGAGAATTTTTCAAAAGCACAGTGATGACACGAAGTTGATTCTTATCGGTGACGCATACATGGCTCCTTATGAGTTGCTTGATCCCACATACGGTTTTTATCATAGTCGATTCCGGATGGATTTTCGGCTTCCCGAAAATCCGGAATCGGGCTTGGATTCCTTAAAACGAATTCGAAAACATTTTCGGAATTCGATATGGTTGAATCCTGAACCGATCAAATACTGGGACGCACCTACGATACGAGAAATCGGAAATCAAGTGCCAATGTACTTTTTGTCCTTGGATGGATTGGAGAAAGGAATTAAAAAACTTCTCAATTCGTTCTAAAAACTTGTCCTGAAATCTGAAGAGTAATTATGGTTGTTAAACTATTATTATGAAGATGTATAAAAATAATATCGAAAACCAAAGATGGATTTTTGCGCAAATGCGAGGGGCACCACAATTTACATTTTTTCCGGGTAATTTATTTAGGTGTGAATTCCTACATTTTAGAGAGGCAGTTTATTTTATACGTTTCTGTTGTAATAAAAAAGCTTGGTAGTTCCCGCAGATTCCGTTTCTTTGGAAGAGTTTATAGACTTTTGAACTGTTTTTTATCGTTAAACCAGGCGGGGTCTAAGATTTTACGACAAGTTTAAGTTGAATTCAAAAATTTTGCCTTAACAAATCAACAGATAGATCCAATTCGGTGTTATGGAATAGTGGGAGTTCCCACATTCCGAGAGGTAGGTTAGAAAAGTTCGAATTTATGAGCGGACTCCGTTCGTAATTTCAAAAGAAAATAAAGGGTTTGAATGTGGGGAACTTCTAAACCTCTATTTTCTCCGATTCGAATTGCGTTTCCAAGAATTGCTTCCAGTTCCAAAACTCTTCCAGCCTCGAAATCCAAAAGCATACTTGTCTTATATGGCTTCATCATTTCGGTCATTTGGAGAAAGGCTTCTATTTGAATATCGGGAATTTCCGCTCCGTCGAGTTTGGAAAGTTTTTGAACTTCTTTCATGATTTCAATTACGAGTTTACGGCCAAACGTTTGAGCCAATATTTCAGAAGTATTTTTTCCACCCGAAAGAACACTGATCGGATTAAAGGGAGCGTTCCACATCAGTTTTTTCCAACGAGCTTGTCGGATCATTTCCGTACTTTGAGTCGGAACTCCGGCCTTATTAAAAAGCTCTACGATTTGACTGCAAATGGAAGAAGGATTCCGATTCCAAGATCCGATCGTCAATTCTCCGTAGTCCAGATGAAGAATTTTGCCATTGTTGATACGATTGGCACAGACAAAAGCAAGTCCGCTTAAAATTTCATTGTCCGGATAAAGAGAGGAAATCGGTTCTTCGATTCCGATTCCGTTTTGTAAAAGTAGGATCGGTAGATTATTTGGAATATGTTTTCCTAAGATCGCTTCAAGACGAATTTCCGGAAGACATTTTAAACAATTGAGAATGAGATCGTATTCCTTTAAATCATCAGGAACGGATTCTAAAATTCGATCCGCTCTGTATCGGAAATTTCCCCAAAGAGAACTTTCTATTTCGAAGCCGTTTTTTTCCAATTCGGAAGAATTTCTTCGAACCCAGAAATCGATCCTACAACCGACTTGTTTGAGTTTACCGGCGTAAAGTCCGGCAATGGCTCCTGTCCCTAAAACTAAAATTCGAAACAATCTATCCAGCCTACGAGAACTTTCTTTCTATTTTCTTTAAGATTTCCGTGATCGCTTGGACGTAACCGTCGTAAACTCCGCGGTCGTATTCTCCGAGAGAATGATAATTCAGGCTTTGCATTTCTTTTAGGTGGTTCTTTAATTCCTCGTACACGTAGTTCTTACGTATATAAAGAGTTTCAAATACTTTAGGATGCATCATTCACCTCTTTTTTAGAATATAAGGAAATTAGAGAATTCAATGTAAAATCATCGTTCGGTAGAATTCGGATTTTAGCCACGCATTCGCCCGTTTATAATCCGAAAATTTTTTTTCGAATATTTTGAATTCCTTACCGTGGATAACGTTTCTTCCCTTTTTTCGGGCGACCGGAAAGTGAACGTGCAGCAACTCGTGGAACACGATGTATTCTAAAACGAAATTTGGAATAGACTCAAGGGATAAAATCGGGTTAATTACGATCATTTTATGTGTTGGATCATAGTGGCCGAGTCTTGTGGTCGACTTAGATTTTCCCCAAAAAATTTCGAGATCGGAAAGATCGATCTTCAAATAGGATTCGTTGACGTTTTCCAGGATCAATCTAAGTTTTTGATTTTGAATAGTGGAGTGTTCGATTCTCTTTTTATTTTTGTTCGTACGATTTTTTTGTGTCGTGTGACTTTCGTAAAATTTTCGAATCGTGGATTCTAATTCATCGGGGATCGGTTGTTTTAGTAACTTATATAGAAGAAGGTCAATTACGGCTTCCAAATTTCCAGGTTCCGACTTCAAATAAAGCGAATGAATTTTAAATTCAAGTTTTCCGGACGAAATGCGGATGGAACTTCCTAGATTAGAGTAGGGAAAAAATTTAGCTTCGATTTTTTTTCCTACTAAAATTTTTCCTTTGGGAATTTTATAAAATGCGAATATTCTTTTTTCCAGCAGATTCAGTGCAGTGGATTTTATCGATTCCTCGTCTAGTTTTTCGAAAACGGAAGACATGAATTTTAATTCCCGAAGTAGTCTTGTATTCTGGAAAAAGAGTCGTTTGCGGTTTTAGAGGACGAGACGTTAGTCGAAAAGAAAGATTGTGGTGTGGATTTTCCTGGTATAAGTTTTAATTCGTAGACTTTTTCTGGAGATTGAATCTCGCTTAAAAAACGGGATAGTTTTGTATAATATGGCCCGGATCTAGAATGAGCCAGAGAGGGTCTTGTAAAATATAACTCTTTTCTGGCTCTTGTAATCGCCACATAAAAAAGCCTTCTTTCTTCTTCGGTGTCGGTGTTCTTGCTTGAAGGGAAAACTCCTTCGGTTGCATTTAAAATGAAAACGAGATCGAACTCCAATCCCTTTGCGGAATGTACAGTAGATAAATGAAGTAGATCGGTTTCGGTATTATCCGGTTTGATTTTATCCAGACTTAGGGACCCGTGATCCATCGTAAGGTCTGATAAAAAATCCCCGAGCGAAGTATATTTCAAAGAAAATCCTAGAACAGAATCTAAATCTTCAGATCTTCGCTTGGAATCGTCGTAATTCTTTTCTAAAAGAACTCGATAATAATCGATAAAATCCGAAGTGATCTTTTTTACCTCCGAATTGGTTTCCCTGTGTTTTTGATAGAGATGATAAAGTGGAGAAATATATTTGTCGATTGCGATTCCGTTTTCTTCTAAAAGAACTTCGAAAGAACCGGAAGATTTTCGGATTTTATCTAAAATACCGTTAGCTTTAGAATTTCCAATTCCGGGAATCAGTTTTAAAATTCGAATCCAAGAGACAGAATCCAAGGGGTTGACGAGCAGCTTTAAAAAGGAAAGCAGGTCTTTGATGTGAGCTGTTTCTATAAACTTTCTTCCCCCGAATTTTACGAATGGAACATCCCTTTTTGAGAGAACAAGTTCGAGTTGATTCGAGTTCCATCCGGCGCGAAAAAGGACACACATTTTTTTAAAGGGAATACCTTCTTCTTTTTTTTGCAAAAGAATTTCTGTGATTCCTTCAGCTTCCTCCAATTCGTCTTCGAATTGCAGAACGTTCGGAGTCGATCCATTTTCGTTATCTGTAAAAAGGTACTTATCGTATTTTTCGGAAAAGTTTTGAAGGACTGCGTTCGCTAGGTTTAAGATCGCAGTTGTGCTTCTATAATTTTTTTCCAAAAAAATCGTTTTTGTATTCGGAAATATTTTAGGAAAATCTAAAATACCGCGTACGGAAGCTCCACGAAATGTGTAAATGCATTGAGCGTCATCTCCGACTACCATCAAATTGGAATGTTCCGAAGCTAAAAGACAAGCGATATGTGCTTGGACCTTATTCGTATCTTGAAATTCATCCACCATGATGAATCTGTATTTTTCGGAAAGTGCGTTTCTGACTCCCGGATGATTGGTAAGAAGATCTCTAGTAAAATAGAGTAGATCGTCGTAATCCAAAAGAGAGCGTTCTGTTTTATATGATTTATAGTCTTCGAAAATTTGGGAGATGTCTTTTGTTCTTTGTAAAAACAAAGGATAATCTTTTTCTAATACAGATTGGAGAGTTCTTCCCGTGTTTTGAATTTCACCGTAAATGGAAATCAAGGTTTCATTGGAAGGAAAGCGGGATTTGGTTTTGCCAAAATCTTTTTCGTTTCTTAAAAATTGAAACACGTCTAAGGTATCGGAGTCGTCCAAAATCGTGAAACCGGAGGATATTCCGAGAACCGGGGCAAATCTTCGTAGGACTCCGCTACAAAAAGAATGAAAAGTTCCGCCTTGAACCTCGGCACACCTTTTGTCTCCAATAGAAGATGCTCTGAGAAGCATTTCTCTGGCGGCCTTGCGAGTAAATGTCAAAAGTAGAATGGATGAGGTGGAAACGCCCGAAGAAACTAGCTGCGCCAATCGACTGACGATGGTTTTCGTTTTGCCGGTTCCGGCACCTGCTAAAACAAGTACCGGTCCCTCCTGGGTAAGGACTGCTTCCAATTGAGCGGCATTCAATTCTTCTTTCCAGGACATGTCGGTAACGACTCTCAATGGTGGTGGTGGTGACCACCTTCTCCGTGAACGTGTCCATGTGAGATTTCTTCTTCGGTAGCTTCACGAATTCCAGTCAATTCTACGTCAAAAACTAGATTTATTCCTGCAAGAGGATGATTTCCATCTACGATAACTGATTCTTCCTGAAGTTCGGTGATTGTAAAAACCTTATCCGGCTCATCGGTTTGAAACATCATTCCTATTTGTAAATCTTCGTTGGGTGGAAACTGGGATCTAGGGACGTCAAAAACAAGATCGGGATCTTTTATACCATAAGCATTCTCCGCGGAAACGTTGATCTTTTTCTTTTCGCCGGTTTCCATTTTTTTCATCTCTTCTTCTAAACCGGAGATGATATGCCCGACTCCTTCCAGATAAGAAAGCGGAGCTTTACCTTCGGAAGAATCGATTAAGTTGCCTTCGGTATCGTGAAGGGTGTAATGGAAAGTAATCACTCTAGTTTTCATAGATGCTCCAAGTGGGGGATAAAATAAAAATTCTGGTAGGAATCAGTTAGAGAAAAATACCGGAATATAGACCATTTTCAGAGTAAATTGAGCACTGTTTAACTCAATCAGAATTTTATTTTGGAGTCGCCGTGAAAATTAGATTCATTTGCTCTCGTTCTCTGAGAAAGGTTTCGATTCGATTGGATAAAAAGAACCAAGAATCTTGAATGAAAATTTCATAAAACCTGGCAGAAAATGGAAGATAACCGTTTTCTGCAAGTATTGAATCTCCAGTGTGATCTAAAAGTAGGTTATAAGAAATGATTAAAACATTTTTTTCAAAACCATAGGCCAAAGCGGTTTCTAAAACTTTCTGGGGCTCGTAAATTAGAATTTTTCTTTTGAACCCGTTTTTTGTTACAAATAGAAATGGTTGATTTGACTTCGAGGAGCTAATTGCGCCCGAATATATTTTCATACATTCTCTTTATCCTAAAAGCTAAAAATTCCGGGATGGAATCCAAACTCTCTCCTTTTACAGAAAAAGATTGGATTCTATCCCAGCAAACGAGCTGGCATTAAGAGATATCCGGAAGAGCGGAATAATTGATTTTCCGGAATTATTCTTTCCTGCAAAGCTGCCCGAATCTTCGTTAAAGAATGGATTAATTGTGTCTTTTTGATTTATTTTGAAATAAATTCAACAAAATTTTCTTATAATTTTACTAATATTTAATTTTTTTTTAATTTGGGTCTATTTTTGAGTTTTGTATACTTTCAACTTGTAAACAGTATAGATCTCTTTTTAGGAAGAATTTTTAGGTGTTTGAATTTCAAGTCCATCGGTTCTCAAAGCAATTTTTTCAGAAAAGAAACGAACAAGTCTTAAGTTCTCGGATTTCTTCGCCAAAAGCAAAACGAGCCTTGATAACTTCAAATCTCCAGGGTTTTGGATCGAAGCCCTTGCGTATTGAAAACAGGCTTTTTGAAATTCTCCCTTTTGAAGGTATTTGTTCCCTTCTTGGACCAATGTTTTGCATTCGGAAAGACTTTTGTTGAAAACTGTTTCAAAACCGGTTTGAATTCTTAAAAAGCTCAAGTCGTCTGAAAGAACACCTTTTTCAGTAATTTTAAACTCCAGATCTTTGGGTTCTGGTATGGAATATCGGATCAACTCGAAAAATAGATCCGGGACCGAAGATTTTAGTTTTCGAGAAGAACACAATGGATCTTGCATGTATAAATCTTCTCTACCATCTGAACCGTAAAGAATTGTGTCCTCCGGCAAAAGTTTGTAGTATTCGACTTTTACCTTCTCATTCGAATCAGGAAAGCCGATCTTTCGCAGGATGGCCCTTTCGAAAACATAGCTTGTTTTCCCGTTTCGAGAGAGAACGATCGGAGGATGTTCACAATTGATAAAGAATAAATCTCCGGTTTCAATTTGGTATAAGGAAAGAATTCCGGAAACGAGCATACTTCCATCAAAAGATTCGAAAACAGCTTGAAGGTTGGAGTGAAGAAGAAAAAGCCAATTCTCCGGATTTCTAAATTCATAGTCCTGAGTTTGTAAAAAACTTTTTACGATGGAACAGAAAATTAACGCCCCACTTGCGCCTTGAAGCGATTTTCCCATCGCATCAGCGTTGATCAAGACTTGATACGGAACACCCGATATGAGGACCTGCTCGTTTAACACAATATCCCCGCCAATTTCGTAAGTCCGATTCTTAAATTGAAAATTCTTAAACTGTTTTCTATGGACATCGATCCGCGCAAGATCTGTTTTGAGACTTTTGGATAGAAAGGGTTGAAATAGAAGAGTAATTAAAAAGTAGTCTCCATCTTGTTGTTCTTTAAGATTTCGAATTTCTTCCAGACTTGAAGAAAGCTCTTGGGTCCTATTTCGAATCGCAGTTTCCAAAACCCGATTCCAAGACCTTAATTTTTCTTTCATTTTTACGAATTTATTCGCGAGAATCAAAGTTAAAAAAAATAAAAACCCAGAAACCCCCAATCCGGAAAGACGAGCAATTTCGAACATTCCCCTTTGGGAAAATGCGTCGATTCCTACACAGATCAATAAAAATAGAACTCCAAAAAGAATCATTTTGGATTCGAAATTTTTTTTCAGACCGAGAATTTTAAAACTAAGATAAACGAACCCAATCCAAGAAACCTGAAGAACATATCGATTGATCGTATCTAAATGTGAGACGGTTTGTGCAAACAGGATCCAGATGAATATCACTAAGGTTACGATTTCCAAAAGAGTATGAAATTTGGTACGCACCTTTTTAAAAAGAGAATTTAGAAATCTGCAAAAAAGTGGAAATAGGAACGTAAGAAGAGAATATTCGATTTTCTTTAAATAGAGGACTTTCCATCCGGCGAGGTATTTTAAATCCGAAAGGAAAATCTGAAATAGGGCAAATAAAATCAGAAACAATCCAAAATAAAAGTTTTCTTCTCTCTTTTTTTCTCTCAAGGAAAGAAATAAAAAAAATCCGCCGATTAACAAAAAGGAACCGGATATCAAAAGTCCGCCGATTTCGCGAAGATAAAATCTTTTCCAGATTACTCCGGAGGGACCGATTTCAATCGGTCCTGAAAGAATTCCGTATTCATAGTCGAAATAAGGTCGAACGAAAACGAGTATTTCATTTTTTTGTAGGATTCTTTTTTCTGAAATTGAATAGATTCTGGTTCGATCGTAACCTTGAGGTTTTGAATTTTGATAATCCGCAAACAATTCTTCTGAAAGTTCTTGTCCGTTCCATCGGACTTGTACATGATCCGAAATTTTTCCTAAGGAAATAGAAAGCGGGAAATAGATGGAAGTCTTCAGTTCAAAACGCTTTCGAAGTACAATCGGATCTGTCGAAAAGTTTACGAAATTTTTTAGATTGGATGGAACGGGAACGGTTTTCCAAAGATCCAAATTGAATTCGTTTTTAAATAGACTTTGAGCAGAGCCAGTATATACTTCCCAGGAACCGGAAAGATCTTGAAAATCTTTCTCGTGATTTACAGATTGCAAATCGGAATAACACTTGATGAGAGTTGAGATGGAAAGGACAAAGATAAGCTTGTAAAACAAAGGATTCTCCTCCTACTCGTACGGTTTTTGTACCGTCTGAGAGGAGAAGTGAATGAAATGAAAAAAGTCGGAAATCGATAATTTTAATTTACTCCGATTCCGATCGCTGCCTCAAATCCTTCTAACATCGCGCGTTTGGCATCGATTCCGGAGGCATCCTTTGCACCTCCGATCAGGTAAGACGGAATTTCCGGGAATTTCGCCTTGAATTCTTCGTAAAGGGAAACCTCGCTGAGTTGTCCTGCACAAAGAATGATAGAATCGCATTCGATTGTGATCGGTCCGTCTTTTTTGGTTTCAACGACCAGTCCTTGATCCGTGACTTCTTTATAATTGAGAGAAGTGTAAAATCCGACATCTTTCGATTCCAGTTCTTGAAGTAAAGCCCAGGCGGTTGTCGCTCCAAGACCGGATCCGATTTTTCCGGATCTTCGAAAAATGGAAACCTTACGATTCGGTTTTTCTTTTTGGATTTGTGCATTCGTATAAGATTTCACATTGTAGCGATGGAAGTAGGAATCAATCGTAGGGGAATCTTCTTCCGTAAGCTTATGAGCTACGTCACAACCAATTCCTCCTCCTCCGATAATTGCCACCTGATTTCCCGGCCTGAATTTTCCGGAAAGATAATCTGCGTAAGAAGCCGTTTTCTTTTTTTCCATTCCCGGAAGGGAAAATTCTCTTGGTTTGACCCCAGTCGCAAAAATAACGGCATCTGGTCTGAGTTCTATAATGCTGTCTAACGTGGCATGATGATCGAAGTGAATTTCCACTCCTAAATTTTTAAGTTCGTTCTTGAAATAACGAATCGTTTCAAAAAATTCCGATTTCCCCGGAATTTGCGCGGCAAGGTTAAGTTGCCCTCCGATCTTATCGGTTGCTTCTAGCACGGTTACTTTATGGCCCCGGATCGCACTGATTCTTGCTGATTCAAGTCCTCCAGGTCCGGAACCGACTACTACCACGTGTTTTTTGTCTGCTGCTTTCAATTTACCAATTTCAAGTTCCCTATTGGCGGAAGGATTGACCAAACAGGAGACCAATTGTTCTTTGAATGTATGGTCTAAGCAAGCCTGGTTGCAGGCGATGCAGGTATTGATCCTTTCTTCTTGATCTGCTCGGATCTTGTTTACAATATCAGGATCTGCTAAAAAAGGTCTCGCCATGCTTAATATATCAGCTTCGTGGTTTTTTAGAATCCGAGTCATAACTTCCGGCATGTTGACTCGGTTAGATGCGATGATCGGAATATCCTTGATTTTTTCTTTGATTTTTCCGGAAATTTTTGCCCAGGCACCTCTGGGGACGAGCATGGAAATTGTAGGGATTCTGGATTCGTGCCAACCGATTCCTATGTTGAGTGCATCGGCGCCTGTCGCTTTTAGCTTTTCAGCAAGAATGATCACTTCTTCAAAAGTCGGATTGCCTGGGATCAAATCAATTCCAGACATACGATAAATTACCGGAAAATCTTTTCCCACCTTTTTACGTACGTTTTTCATAACTTCGATCGCAAAGTTCATTCTTTTTTCGGGACTTCCGCCAAAGAAATCCTCTCTATGATTTGTAACGGGAGAAAAAAACTGGTTTATTAAGTAACCTTCGCTTCCCATCACTTCTACGGCACCGAAGCCCACTTCTTTCGCTTTAAGTGCAGAGTCTCCGAAATCTTCTACGGTTTTCCAGGCTTCTTCTTCAGAAAGGGCTTTTGGAATAAAGCGGTTAATAGGAGCTCTTAATGCAGAAGGAGCGACTAGGTCTCTATGATATGAGTATCTTCCTGCGTGAAAGAGTTGAGCACAAAAAATTCCTTTTGGTTTGAGTGTGTTTGCTACGACGGATAATTCCTTGCAGTCTTCTTCCTTCTGAAAATTAAAGAAAACATTGGCCCCCCTTCCTGCGTGGTTGACGGCGATTCCTCCTGTCGTGATAAAACAAGCGCCTCCGTCAAAACGTCTACCGTAGAATGCGATCATTCTTTCCACAGGCATTGGCATTCCTTCCAATCCTAAATGCATTGAGCCCATAATGACTCTGTTCGGAAGAGTGATCGAACCGATTCGGATCGGTTGGAAAATTTCTGAATATTTCATAACAAACCTTTTTTGGGAAAATCTTTCCTTTCTATCTTGAAAACGGATTAAAAAACGGGCAAGAGAATTATGTTGAATCTTTAAAAATCGTTTTCGATTTTTATACAGATACATCGCTACATTTTACGCCTATTTTATTTGATACCAAATAACTTGACTGAACCTTGTTCGCGAGATGCATTTTTTCCGGATTAGGAAATTGGAATTGCACCGATCAAAGCGGGAAAATCGGAAATAAGGTGCCATTTATTTTATCGAAAGTATCCGATAATTTTTCGAGAATTACGATTCGTTCAGCTGCATTAAAAGTTAGATTTCTGTTTTTACGTTAAGATTCGTTTTATGCAGGACAACTTCCTACATGGTAACTTCCCGATTTTTTTGCCGCATTGACCGTGAAATCTAAGCGAGTTCAAATAGATTTTGTATATTATAAATATTGAATTTTTTAACAATCTTGATTTTGAGGTTGATTATTTCGTATTAATTATGTGTTTTTAAGGTGAAGATTTTATTCATTGTTTCTTTGAGCCTTTCGATTTGTATTTCTTTTGTTGTGTTCGTTTTGGGTTCTGAAAAATTTATAGAGAGGGATGAGAAAAATTTATTTAGAGCATGTCTTAAAAACTTCGGAATATAGGAGCCTTTGACGGGAACGTAACAATTATAAAATATACCCGAAAGCTCGTAAACTGCCAAAGGACGTAATTTGTGGTAATTTCTATATTTTATTACGAACTTACTGAATCATTGTAACTGATTTATTTTAAGGTTTTTAAGATATGCTTTTAATGTTCTGATTAAATCTATAGGTATGTGGGATACTTAAGTAATTTATTATAGAATATTTTTTGTTGAAATATTATAAATATTCAAAGTATGTAACTTGTTATCGTTTCGTTTATAGTCTATAATTTATTATAATTCTAATTATAGAGAGGTTATGCATGATTCAAACCGACTTGCATATAAAACAGGATTTTCTAACTCCAAATCCACATAGCAGACCGGGGGATAAAATAAAAGAAGTGAAAGGGATAGTGTTGCATTGGACGGCTTTACCGAAAGCTACGGCTCAGAACATTCGCGATTATTTTGAAAGTTTGAAAGCTCCGGAAGGTCGTTTTGCAAGTGCACATTTTGCAGTAGGACTCGTTGGGGAAATTGTACAGTGTATTCCTTTGGATGAAATCGCATATCATTGCGGTAGTAAAACTTACACTCCTGAAAAAGAAAAACGTTTAGGTCCGGATAGTCCTAATTTTTATACGATCGGAATTGAGCAGTGCGTTCAGGATATGATGGGAAAGTTTACTGAAAAAACTCTAGATAGCGCGGCTAGACTTACCGCTCAGCTATGCTTTAAATACAACTTAGACGCAAACGACCTATGGACCCATCAAGGTATAGTCGGATGGAAGGATTGTCCTCGTTGGTATAACACTCACCCGCAGGACTGGATTGGTTTTAAAAAGAGAGTGGACGATTTATTAAAAAAACAACGTGGGAATTAGAATACAATAATTCGCGCGGGTAAGTTTTTGTCACATAGTCACGATTAAATAGATCACTTTGTTTTAGATTTCAAAAGTTTTGAATATTCTAAAAAAAATTAAAACCGATTCAGTGCGGAAATATAAGCTCTGGAACAGGCTTCGACAATGTCCGTGGAACTTCCTTTGCCGACGACACGATCTCCTTTGTATTGCAAAGTCACGGAAGCTTCCGCCATTGCGTCTTGTCCTTCAGTAACGGGAGAAATAACGAGTCTGGAAACTTCCGGATCCATTCCGGTCGTTTTCTGGATTGCTTTATAGATCGCGTCTACCGGACCGTCTCCCGTAGAGGATTCTTCTCTGACATGTCCGTCGATCAAAATTCTCACACCTGCGGTTGGAGTACTTTTGGTTCCCGTGGAAACAGTAAAACCTTCCAATTGAAAACGGTCGCCCGTCGACTTTCTGGTTTCTTCGGAAAAAAGAGCGCGAATGTCTTCGTCATAGATTTCCTTTTTTCTGTCCGCAATTTCCAAAAACCTTTGGTAAGCGGCTTCTAATTCTTCCGCTTGAGGAGAAAAGCCAAGTTTTACGATTCGGTCCTTGAATCCTGCACGACCACTATGTCTTCCAAGAACCATTCTATTGGAAGAAAGTCCGACAGTTTCAGGTTTCATAATCTCGTAGGTCTCTCTGTGTTTGATAACTCCATCTTGATGAATCCCAGATTCGTGTGCGAAAGCGTTTGCTCCTACGATTGCTTTGTTCGGTTGCACTAGCATTCCCGTAATCGTTTTTACAAGATAGGAAGCCCGTGCGATTTCTTCTGTTTTGGTCCGAGTCTGAATTCCGAACGTATCTTTTCTAGTCCGCATTGCCATAACCACTTCTTCCATGGCGGTGTTACCAGCTCTTTCTCCGATACCGTTGATCGTACATTCTATTTGGCGAGCACCATTTTGAACTGCTGCCAAAGAGTTTGCGGTGGCAAGCCCTAAATCGTTGTGGCAATGTGCGGAAAAAATCGCTTTTTCAGCCCCTCTCACGTTCGTGAGCAAGAATTTAAAAAGACCGCCATATTCGGCCGGGGTAGTATAACCGACGGTATCCGGAATATTGATCGTAGTTGCACCAGCGGCGATTACTGCTTCGCAGAGTTCTCTTAAAAATTCTGGTTCACTTCTGGTTGCGTCTTCGGGGGAAAATTCCACGTCGTCTACAAGTTGTTTACAGAGAGTCACGGCCTCTATTGCCATTTTTAAAACTTCTTTGGGTTCTTTTCCAAGTTTGTGTTTCATATGGATCGGAGAGGAAGCAACGAACGTATGAATTCTTCTTTTTTTTGCAGGTTGTAGGGCTTTAAATGCGGCTTCAATGTCGGCTTTCATGGCTCTGGCAAGAGCAGCGATGATCGGTCCTTCCGTTTCTCTTGCGATTCTTTCCACGGCCTGAAATTGAACGGGAGAAGAAATTGGAAATCCGGCTTCTATAATGTCCACTTTCATTGTTGCGAGTTGGGCGGCGATTTCCAATTTTTCGTTTTCCGTCATCGCGGCTCCGGGACATTGTTCTCCGTCCCGAAGAGTGGTATCAAATATGCGAACGTAGTCTTCCTGGTCTGCTGCCATATGATTCTCACAAAAAATTCTTCTTCCAGTTTTTTGGGTTTTACTCTTTAGACAACCAATTAAACGGATAGAAAGTCGCATTCTTTTAAAATGAAAATAATGAATTTGAAAATTGCGAAGGATGATCGTCTTTCTTAAAAAAATGATTCGATTTTACGCGTCTAACTTTCAATCCACGGATTGCTCCGTATCCGCAAATCTTTACTCCGAGCTTTTCGGTTTAAGAATAATAGTCAGTTCCGAAACACACTCGGAACTTCTCTGGTCGGACGAAAAAGGAATTTTAATTTTCAGTAAAGAATCTGAAAATTGTCCGGTCAGTCCTGGAACATTAACGTTTCAAATAGGGAAGGTAGAGTGGGAGAATTTAAAGGTTCTTTTGCTTTCCAGAGGATTTACGATCGAGATTCAGGACTCAAAGTATGTTTCTGTTTTAGATCCTTGGAAAAATCGGCTTTGGTTTTATGATTTTTAAGAAACCGTCGAGATGGGTTCCATAGACAATTGCAGATGAAACTATTTCAAAAATACTTTGTTTTTGCTTAAAACGCCGATTCCAATCATTCTAAGATATTTTTGAGATAGTGTATAAAGCAAAAATAAAATTCTTTTTCGACATTACTTAACGGAGTTCGATATAAGAAAGTTTGGGCAAATCCAGCCTTTGCTTGCAAAGGTTGGACCTCAATGCTGCTCACCATGGATCGCAACATAATAATCACTTTCGTATTTATTACACCGAGACTCACATTACTTAATCTTCAAACTTAAGTCATACACCAATCGGTAACTTTTGTCTGCAAGAGATGAGAGTTCTTTACAATTTTCTACGTCCCACTTCATCGTAACGATTATCTTTTTATCTATAAGAGAAAGCTGATAGAAAGGGTTACAATTTTCCCGATTTGCTGTTTTGGTTTTCTTATAAAAATTCCAATCCGATTCGGGAAGAACTCGATTCTGAAGATATCCTTGAAGCTCATCTCTAAAAACCGATTCATAATTGGGAAATTGTTCGTTTAAAATCTCTTTTTGAATTTTGAAAAAACGCGGCTTGCTAAGAGTGGGAAACAAAGAATCATCCCATTCTTTTCTTCCGAAGTATTGAAACTCTTTATCTTCAAAAAGTTTTTCAAAATTAATTCCCATCATCTTTGCATATTTTTGATTTCGTAACCAATATTTAAAAAATTCGTCCAAAGAAACCAAAGGAACTTGTTCCAAATGATGTCCGTTTTTTATCGATTCAAAAGTTATCGTGTTTTGTTTTGTTTTGTCATACAATAGAATAAGGTTCCCATTATTAAAATCAGAATGAATCGTTCTTTAATTCTCATAGCTATAAATTATAACTCTTCCCTTTTTGTACGGATTTGAATGTCACTTGGAATTTAAAGTAAAATAGAATTGTTGAAATAAACGTACCCATACATCCTTTACACTTCGTACTCAATACAAGCTTTACAAAAAGGAACTTAAATATGTAACTCACGTTCGATGAATTGGCATAGGATTCTTATATTGCAACAATTCTAATGTAGAAACCCTATTACTATGTTTAACGGTGAAAAGCAATTTTAAAACGTAAAACTTTCAAGAAGATGGATTTCTTTAGGTATATATAATAAAATAATTTCAATGTGAGTGGGAATGCCCACGATCATGGATCCCGTGAGAAACGGAAAGATTCGCAATCCGATCCGTTAAATCCTCTGTCTCGCACTGAACAGTGACAAAATCGATCCCGAATTCCGATTTTAAAATTTGATTGGATTGAAAGACAATCCGGTTTGCGTTCTTCAAGTCTTCAAC
>NZ_CP024871.1:2005000-2007500 GCF_000306675.2 Leptospira mayottensis 200901116 | reverse complement strand
GCTTCCCGGGCTTTATTTGATCCTTAGTCCCGATCTTCGAATTGTCGCGGTAAGCGAATCATATTTGAAAGCAACAAATACAAAACGGGACGAGATTCTTGGTCGGGGAATTTTTGATGTTTTTCCAGACAATCCTTCGGATCCGAATGCGGATGGCGCAGGTAATTTGTACGCTTCTCTTTTACTCGTTTTAAAGGATAAAGCTCCGAACACAATGGCGGTTCAAAAATACGACGTTAGAAGACCAGAATCGGAAGGGGGTGGATTTGAAGAAAAATACTGGAGTCCGATGAATTCTCCCATCTTCGACGAAAAAGGAGGGGTGGTTTATATCGTTCATAAAGTGGAAGAGGTAACCGAGTTTGTTCGACTCAAGAACAAGGGAAAAGAGCAAAATAAACTCACGGAGGAACTTAAAAATCTGACGGCTTCCATGGAAACTGAGATCTATCAAAGAGCTCAGGAGATTCAGAATAACAATAAAAAACTTCTCAAGCTCAATGAGGAGTTGACTCAGAGAGAAAAAGAGATTCAGGAGGTTTACAAACGTTTGTTTGATATAGATCAATTGAAATCTCAATTCTTTGCCAACGTGAGTCATGAGTTAAGGACACCTTTGACTTTAATCATAGGTCCGACTCGAACCTTGCTGAAAGATCAGAAAATCTCCGCGACTCAACGTGCATTTTTAGAAACCATAGAGAGAAATTCCTATACACTTCTAAAACACGTAAACGATCTTCTAGATCTTTCCAAACTGGAAGCTGGCAAGATGACATTACGATATTCGAATGCAAATCTATCCGATATGATACAGGATATAGCTGCCCATTTCAATTCCGTAGCCAACGAAAGAGATATAGATTTTGTGTTGGATCTTCCTAAAAATTTTCCAATTCAGATAGATGTTCCTAAAATGGAGCGGATCATTTTGAATCTAATTTCAAACGCATTTAAATTCGTTCCCGACTCTGGTAAGATTCACTGTACTTTGAAAGCGGAGAGTGCGATGGCTTACATTTATGTCGCAGATAATGGTCCAGGAGTTCCGGCTCATCTCAGGGACCAAATCTTCGAAAAATTCAGACAGGGAGAAGAAGGAGATTCACGTTCTTTCGGAGGAACGGGGCTTGGGCTTGCAATTGCGAAGGAATTTGTGAATCTACATCTTGGTTCTATCGGAGTTTTTGATTCTTTTTTGGGCGGTGCGCTTTTTAAAGTTCAGATTCCGATTTATGCTCCGGTTTATGTCGAAGAAATTCAACAACCGATTGAAACGGAAGAATTGATTCCCGCTTTGATGAGTAATATCAACGAATTGAAGAAAAACAAGGTTGAAACAAAGGGATCGTCCACTATTTACAATCGTCCCAAAGTTTTGATTGTGGAAGACAACGCGGAAATGAGGGAGTACGTTTTCAATACGTTATCCTCTGATTTTAATCTTTGGGTTGTTTCGAACGGGAAACAAGGTTTGGAAAAAGCGATTCTTGAAAAACCGGATGTTATTGTTACCGATATTATGATGCCCGTGATGAGCGGGGATCAGATGGTGAAAGAGATCCGAAAAATTCCGGAACTTTCTGGTACATATATTCTTTTTTTAAGCGCAAAGTCCGACCAAAATTTCAGGATTAAACTTCTTCAGGAAGGGGCACAAGATTATCTGATTAAACCATTTACTCCGGAAGAGCTAAGCATAAAAGTTCACAATTTTGCCGTCTTAAGAAAAGCGATCGAAGCTTTAGAAAACGCGAACAGAGATATGGAATCTTTCAGTTATTCCGTATCGCACGATCTTCGCGCTCCGATTTTAGGGATAGAAGGTTTTCTCCAAATCGTCTTGGAGGATTTTTCCGAAAAAATGGATTCAGAAGCGTTACGATTGCTTAAGACCGTACAAAAAAATGTGATTTATATGAATAATCTTATCCAAGACCTTTTGAATTTTCATAAAATCTCTAAGATAGATCTGAATACTAGAATCGTCGATATGAATAGGATGGTCGAGGAGGTGATCGCAGCCGTTCTTCAGAATTATCCTAAAAAGAGTTATTCGTTTCAACTGAATGAATTGCCGAACGCCCTTGCAAATGGGAGCGCTCTCAAACAGGTATGGATGAATTTGATTTCAAATGCGGTCAAATATTCGTCTACGAAAGAACGTCCCATGATCAAAATCGGTTTCGAGGAAGTCGATGGATCCAATGTTTACTTCGTAGAAGACAATGGGGTCGGTTTTAATAAGACTTATTCGAATAGGTTATTCAAGGTATTTCAAAGACTGCATACACAGGAAGAATTTGAAGGGACCGGAGTTGGTTTGGCAATTGTAGCAAGAATCATACAACGTCACGGTGGACAGGTATTTGCAGAAGGAGAGGTGAACAGAGGTTCTAAATTTTCATTTACTCTTCCGAAACTTTCGGAGAACGAAAATATTTATGAAGGCATCATAAAAATATAGAAAACGGTATTAAACATGAATAGATGGAAATTC
>NZ_CP024871.1:1975000-2000000 GCF_000306675.2 Leptospira mayottensis 200901116 | reverse complement strand
TCCGGTTTTGGATCTTTCTGGAAGAACGATTGCATTTTCCGGAAGAATTTTAGGTCCTGGAAAGGAAGCAAAATACATCAATAGTCCTGCTTCCGTAATTTTTGATAAGAGCCGTACTTTTTATAATTTTTTCAGAGCTAGAGAAGGGGTTCGTAAGACCGGCGAGGCTATGCTCGTCGAAGGATATCTGGACGTGATCGGGCTTGTGAGAAGAGATTATGAAAACGTAATCGCTTCTATGGGAACCGCTATTACGGAAAACCATATTCGAACTCTTAAAAAATTTGCAGAACGAGTTACCTTCGTTTTGGACGGAGACCTGGCAGGAAAAAAAGGTGCTCTCCGAGCGGCTGAAATCTGTCTTAAGGAAGGAATGGAATGTTCTATCGTTCTCCTTCCCGAAGGAAAAGATCCATTCGACTTGGCAAAATCTTTGAGTAGACCTCAATTGAACAAGCTTTTGTCGGAACAAATTCAAGGTTCCGAATTCGTAGTAGGAGAGTTACTGGAAAGTGCGGATTCACGCGCGCTGCCTGAAAGAAAGCGAAAAGCTCTTCAAAATCTTTATTCTTTTACCCAAACCTTAAATCGGGAAACGGATAAGCAGTTCTTTCTGGGGCTTGGTGCGAACAAACTCGGAATCAGTATGGATGCGGTTCTTCGGGATTTTAAAGGGGGAACCAGTGCAAAGAATGGGCCTGCGAATGCCGATAATAGTTCTAAACTAAAGGAAGTTCGAGAGGTTTCAGCTCCTGCGTTGGATTGTGAGAGAAAAATCGTCTCTATGCTGGTCAAACATACGGGTCTTTTTTCTTATTCGGAAGAAATCTCTTCGATGGAATTCATGGATGTAGCGAGTTCCTATCTTTGGGATTACTTGTATACCGTTTATACGGGAGAAGGCGAGATTTCTCCAGTACAGATTTTAGCCTCGGAGCTTCCCGAGGATCTGAAACAAATCCTTGCTCCGTATCTCTTAGAAGAATACGAAAAAGAAGAACCGGAAGAATTGCATAAGGTTTTTCGACTTCTTTTGTTACAACAAAAGAAGTTTCGAATTGAGGAAAGAATTCGGGAACTCGATCAAAAAAGAGAACGTTTTTTTACACCCGAAATCTTTACGGAACTGAGTTTTTATCGTAAAGAAAAAGAAAAGATCCTGGAGCATATCCGGAATCAATCGGCTACCACATAATTTAGAGGGAATGGAATGGAAAATCTGCAAAGCATGCCTGAGGTTCAGAAGATTATATCTCTTGGAAAGGCAAACGGAGAAGTTTCTTATGATGATATCAATGAGATACTTCCCGACAAAATTCTGAACTCAGAAAAGATAGACGATTTTTTTACCCTATTGCACGAAATGGGAATCGAAATCGTGGAAGAATATACCAGAAATACTCTGGAACCCGCTTCTACTCTTGTTCCTAAAGACGATTCCAAACCAGTAAGAAAGAAAAAAGAATCCTCTACTTCTACGAGCGGTTCTGAAGATCCGATCAAGCTGTATTTGAGAGAAATCGGTAAAGTGAGTTTGATTTCGGGCGAGACCGAAGTTTTTCTCGCGAAAAGAATCGAGAAGGGAGAAAAGATCATCGAGGAAACGATCCTCAGTTCTTCCATTCTTAGAGCGAATTATATAAAGCTTTTACCAAAAATTCGAAGTAAAAAGATCAAAGTCTACGATCTGATTCGCGTCGATAAAATGTATGCTTTAAATGCGGAGGAAGCCCATAAACTCGAAGAGTTATTCTTCAAAAATATTCTAGTGATTCAAGAACAGGAAAAGGTTCTTCAGGAAGCCGTTTCCAAAATTCGAAAGTATTCTGAAACTTCCAAAAAATACAAAGAATTTAGAGAGAAAATAGACGCTTCTACGGAAATCATTCATAATGCGATCCAAGAACTCGGAGTTTCCCAAAAAGAGATTCAAAAAATTTCCCAAAAAATCAAGTCCATGGTTTTTAGAATCAAAGAAATCGATCGGCATTTTTTGAAAATCAAGGCTCAGTATGGCCAAGACGTTCGAGATATTAAGGCATTTAATAGATTTATTGAAAAGAACGAGAAGTTAGACGACATCGAAGTCAAGATGGGGGTCAATATCGACGAAGTTCGAGAGGTCATTAAAGACATTCGAAACAACGAAAGAAAACTTCGTCGTATGGAACAGGAAGCGGGCTCTACAGTTCAAGAGATCAAGGATTGGGGCGAAAAGATCATTAAGGGTGAAAGAGAAATCTCCCAAGCAAAAAAAGAACTCGTTAAAGCAAATCTGAGACTCGTGGTTTCCATCGCAAAACGTTATGCGAATCGCGGGATGCATTTCTTTGATTTGATCCAAGAAGGAAACATAGGCCTTATTAAAGCGGTAGATAAGTTCGAGTATAAAAAAGGTTATAAATTTTCCACATACGCGACTTGGTGGATCCGTCAAGCGATTACAAGAGCTATTTCCGATCAAGCTAGAACGATCCGTGTTCCAGTTCATATGATCGAACAGGTCAATAAGGTGATTCGTGAAACTAGATTATTCATTCAAGAATTTGGACGTGATCCAAACAATGAAGAAATTGCGGAAAGACTCGGTTGGCCGGTTCAAAAAGTAAAGATGGTCAAAAATGTTGCTCGAGAACCGATTTCTCTCGAAATTCCTGTGGGTTCCGAAGAGGATTCAGAACTTGGTGATTTTATTCCGGATACGGAAGTGGAAACTCCTGTGAATGCTGCTGCGTCTAGTATCCTTGCGGAACAAATTCGTCAGGTACTTCATACTTTGCCTGCACGTGAACAAAAAGTAATTCGAATGCGTTTCGGTTTAGACGACGGTTATCCGCAAACTCTAGAAGAAGTCGGTTATCAATTTAAGGTAACTAGAGAAAGAATTCGTCAGATCGAAGCAAAAGCGCTTAGAAGACTCAGACATCCTTCTCGTTCTAAAAAGTTGAAGGACTATATTGACGGTTGATTTTGTTACAGTTATCGGAACTTCGACGTTGGCAAGTTGGTGTTTCGTAATTAATGTAAGTTCGATATGGATTTAAGTAATGTGAGTTTGGCGTAAGAAAATCAGAATCTGTCTTTCGAATTCAGGAATTCTTGCAAAATCAGAGCCACCTATCACTAACTCGGACTCACCAGTCAATCGTGGGAATCCACAAGAACTTAACTACTATACTTCGATCGGTAAAAGTTAGAATGAATATGCAATTGTAATGTTATTTCGACCCCCTTAGAACATGGGAGTTCCCACATTTTAATAGTGGAAAAATTAGAACGTAGTTATTAGTTTCGCCTTGTTCGGATTATGCCGATCCATTTGCAAATCGTAATGATGACCGCTTAGGTTTTTTCGCTTTTTATCTATTTTCTTTTTTCAGGTTAAAACAGAATCAACCTATCGCAAGCCGGACAGATTCATGCGAATTTCGAAAAAAATCGCGATCCAGTATTCTATACATTTTTTGCACATTAAAATTCTTGAATATATCTTTTTTATTCATCGATACGAATTTTTCAAACTTTCGATCAGTTCCAAGGTTGCGGATTCTTCCGCTTTTTTTGTTTTGTTATTCCATTTGAGCTGTTTCGACAGTATGTTCGCAACGGGCTCTACCATCTTTTTCGCCAGATCTAAATCCACAAAAAGAACCCTGAACCTTCTCGCCAAAACATCTGTAACGCCTAACGCAAATTCTTCCTTTGCGGCGAACAAAACTTCCTCTTCAAAATAGGGGATACCCTTGCCTAAAAGTTTCGGCTTTTTACCTAAGATCTCAAAAACTTCCGTCCCATAATAGTTCTGTAACCTTTTGGCGAATTGTGCATCAATCTTATACATTTTTTCAATTTCTTGATAGAGAGATTCTGAATAACCTTCGGCCCCTGGATACAAATAAGATTTCGTAGAACATTCTTTCCGGGTTTCTAAATTACCGACTTGAATTAGTTTATCTACTAGATCTTCAGCCATCTTTCTGTAAGTAGACCATTTTCCCCCGCCCATTGTGACAAGGCCTGAATTGGAGACGAGGATAACTTCCTCTCTCGAAATATTCTTAGTATCCTGATTTCCTTCCGGAGAAATCAAAGGACGAATCCCCGCAAACACGGAAAGAATATCTTTTTCGGTAACTGGATTTTCCAGATATTCGTTTCCGGTATCGAGTAGGAATTGAACCTCGTTTCCGATTGGAAGAGGTTCGTCTCCCGGACTTTCAATTGGAGTATCCGTTGTTCCTAAAATCACGTGATCTTCCCAAGGAATGATAAAGACAACTCTTCCGTCTTTTGTTTTTGGAATGATTATCGCCGATTGGCAGGGAATCTTTTTTTTAGAAAAGACAAGATGGATTCCCTGGCTCGGAGAAAGAACGTTAAATGCTCTTGGATCATCGAGCTTACGGACGTGATCCACCCAAATTCCCGTCGTATTAGCAATTACCTTTGCATAGACTGGAAAGTTCTTTCCGGTTTCCAAATCTTTGAGATTGGCACCCATGAGTTTTCCATTCTCCTTGATGAAGGAAATGAGTTTGACTCGATTGACGACAATGGCACCTTCTTTTTTTGCGGATCTTGCAAGTAGAACGTTCAAACGGGCGTCGTTGAATTGAGCGTCGTAGTATGTGATTCCTCCGAAGAGACCTTCTTTTTTGATCGCTGCAAATTCGGAAACGGCTTCGGATTTGGAAACGGTTTTATGAGAGGGAAGTTTTCCCTTAGAAGCGAGTATATCATAGAGAGTGAGGCCGATTCCATAATAAGGCCTTTCGTAAAAACGATACGCAGGAAGTAAGAACTTAAGAGGTTTTACTAAGTGAGGTGCGTTTTCCAAAAGTCTTTGCCTTTCTGTCAGAGCTTCGTGGATCAATTTGAAATGAAATTGAGCCAGATAGCGGACTCCTCCATGAATCAGTTTGGTAGAACGGGAAGAAGTTCCCGAGGCAAAATCTTTCTTTTCTATAAGGGCTGTTTTATAACCTCTTTTCGCGGCGTCGAAGGCAGCTCCAGTTCCGGTGGATCCACCTCCGATTATAAGAATGTCCAAGGATTCTTTTTGTAATTTCAAAATTTGTTCGGTTCGGTTTTGTTTTTCCATTTTGAGAACTCTTCCTGCTTTACAGGTTTCTTTCCCCCTACAAATTTGCATTAAGTTTCACAATCCAATCCGGATTTTTCTTTCATGGACATTCAAAAGCAAATAGAAATCATCCGTCGTGGTACCGTTGATCTAATCAGCGAAGACGAATTAAAATTCAAGCTTCAAAAAAAGAAAGCACTTAAAATTAAGGCTGGCTTCGATCCTACGGCCCCCGATCTTCATCTTGGACATTTCGTCCAACTTAAAAAACTAAAACATTTTCAAGACTTAGGTCATGAAGTTTTTTTTCTACTTGGGGATTTTACAGCGATGATCGGAGATCCTACCGGGAAATCCGAAACCAGAAAGAGACTTTCAAAGGAAGAAGTTTTGGAAAACTCCAAAACTTACCAAAGTCAAGTTTTTAAGGTCTTAGATCCCGCTAAAACAAGAATCGTCTACAATTCAAGCTGGTGTTCCGGAATGAATTTCGAAGACGTTTTGATTCTCAGTTCCAAATATAACGTTGCAAGAATGCTCGAAAGGGACGATTTCAATAAACGCTACAAAGCTGGTCAGCCGATTTCCATGATCGAATTTTTATATCCGCTCGTACAAGGTTATGATTCCGTAGCGATGGAATGTGACGTAGAACTTGGAGGAACAGATCAGAAATTTAATCTTCTCGTGGGAAGAGACTTACAGAGAGAATACGGGAAGGAAGTTCAGTGTGTTCTTACTCTTCCATTACTTGTGGGACTTGACGGAAATAAAAAAATGTCTAAATCTCTCGGTAACTACGTTGGGATCACCGAAGTTCCGATCGACATGTTCGGAAAACTAATGTCGATCAGTGACGATCTAATGTGGAATTATTTCGAACTCTTGACTGATCTTCCGTTGTTTGAAATCGAGACTCGCAAGAACGGAATAATAAGTAAAGAACTTCATCCGAAAGAAGTGAAGATAGAACTTGCAAAACTCATTATGGATCAACTTTCTTCTCCTTCCGAAAACGAAGAAGCGATCGAAGAATGGAAAAAAATTCATAATCCGAAATCGAGAGCCGTCCCGGACGATATCAGAGAAGTGAAACTTGGAGAAGAATTCTTTTCGGAAACTCCGGAGCCCTTGCTCGTCTGGGTCTTAAGTAAACTTTCTTTCGTTCCTTCTGTTTCCGAAGCAAGGAGACTTATCAAGGCTGGAGGATTGTACCTCTTCGAAGATAAAATCACCGACGAAAAATTCGCGATTCAGAAAGATAAAGAATATTTAGTGAGACAGGGAAAAAAGGGAAAATTTTTAAAAATTCTTTCCTAAAAATGATTTGAAGCTTTTGAAATTTTTTATTTCAATCAAATCCTCATGTTAAGCGAAGAAGAATCGTCGGAACTTTCGAAGACAATCTCCGAAATCAAAAAAAGCGGGATTCAATCCGAAGTGATCGAACGAAGATTTAGAACTCTTCGTATCCTTTTTTCCGTCGGTTTTTTTACGTTCTTAAGCGTGGCGTCAGTTTTTACGTTAGCACATAGAATTTTTAAATTAGAAGCAACTGTCGAAAAACAAACGGTTCATATCACTAATCTTGAGGAAAGTTTAACCTCGCTTCGTCTCGAAGAGCAACAACAGGAAGAGGAGCTTCTCAAGTTCAAATCGGATCTCTATGACTCAGTTCCCGACGGAGATTTATCCGATCAGGTTTCTGAAAATAAGATAAGTTTGGAAGTTCTTTCAGGTTCCGACGTAGGTAAAAACATCAATCGGGGAGATGTCCGTTTCAAAGAAATCGCTTTAACTTTCGACTTGGGGACTGGAGAAGATCTTAAATTGATTTACGAATATCTTTCCCAGTTTCCCATCAAAATCACGTTGTTTATTTCAAACGAAAACCCGGCACTCAAAAACGGTTCGTTCTTTAGCAACACAAATCTACGTTATTTGAGAAAACTTTCTGAGCTCGGAGATCGAGTCGTTTTTGGAAACCATACTTGGAGTCATTATAATATTCCAAGAAGTTTATACGAAACTTCTTTACGTAAAAGAATTTTGCTCAGTTACGTTTCTGACGAAATCCCGGACGCCAACTTTCTCCAACAAGAAATGAGAATGGTGGAAGAAAAATTCGAATCTATTACCGGTAAACAATTGACTAAATACTATCGTCTTCCTTACGGAGGTTTTGATCCTTTAGTAATTCAAACTTTCGGAAAACTCGGTTATACACATCATATTTTTTGGAGTAATAATTCAGTTGGCTCTTTGGATATTCCGGATTTCGTATATAAAAAATTTATTTATAAAAAAGATCCTAGAACCGGCAAAACAAGGATTGTGCCGAATCCGAATTATAAGACTAGAGCCGAAGCACTTGATTTTCTTTATCGTTGGGAAGAGGCGGATAAAGATGGTATGAACGGGGCCATCATTTTGATGCATTTGGGTTCCCCAAGACAATCGGAAAAACTCATCTACATCCTTCCAGATTTTATCCAGGAAATGCTTTCCAAAGGTTATAGTTTTGTGACGATTCCTGAAATCATCAACGATCGCCAAGATTGATTTCTTTTGAAAGAGTTGCAATTTTCCTCCAGTAATATTCGAGTTACATTGAAATATAATAATATATTAAATCGAATTGAATATATTGAGGTTGTCCCAAAGCCTTAGACTGCAGGAATTTTCACGAGAATTTAACAACAATAAAGCCCGTTAGAAAGTCCATAAGCTAACAAAAAGGCGTAATCTGCGGGAACTCCTGCATTTTATTATGAACTTATCGAATGTTTGTAACAATTTCTCTTAAGATTATAAAACAGACTCTAAAAAAATGACCCTGAAGAACCAAACAGTTTTGTTGAAATTCTCGATAATTTTCGGAGGAGTGGTTTTCTGAAGTAGAAGACCCAATTTCTCGGTATTTTTTTTGAGGAAAACTTATTTAAAGGAGTATCTCAAAACACTTGAAGGAACTTTTAGAAAAGCAGAAATAACGAAAAAACAGGATAAAGTCCACAATTTAAATATTCAAAAAATAAAATGTTTTGATTCAGAATCTCTTAAAATTAAGGGATCTTATTAAATGCAAAAATACCAAAAATCCACTTATTGGAAGTTTCATTGAAATTAACACGAGGTTATCTCAAAAACTCCTAATAACGATCATGATACATGCGAGTATCAGAATTCCATAAAAGTTTTGATCGTTTCGTTCGTATCGAGTTGCAAATCTTCTGAAGTTCTGTAGCCAAGAAAAAGTTCGTTCAATTTTCCATCTTCCACGATATTTCCGCAACTTACGTCCATCCTGTGTCTTTTTCTTTTTTCGATTTGATTTGTGTGGAGCGATCAAATTTACTTTATATTTCTTTTTAAGATATTCATCTAAAGGATCAGAATCGTAAGCACGATCTCCGACTAAATCTTTGATTTTGCCTTTGACTTTTTTGCGGATGATTGCACCTTCCGCGAGCTTACTTTCATGCGGCGAAGCACTTTCAATCCCGGCGGAGATAGGAATACCATTTTTGTCGACGATAACCATGACTTTTGTACCCTTTCCCCGTTTAGTTTTGCCAATACGTAGGCCCCTTTTTTTCCAGGAACAAAAGTCCCGTCAATGAAACACGTGCTTAAATCCATCTTGCCTCTTATTTCTAAGTCATGAAGAAGCGCTTCTAAAATTTTATCCAGGGTTCCATTTTTGCGCCATTCTTGAAATCTTCGATGGCATGTTTGATATGCGGGATATCTATCAGGTAGGTCTATCCACGGAGCACCAGTGCGAAGAATCCATAATATACCGTCCAAAATTGATCTTGAATTTACACGCGGACGACCTTTACCGTCATCTCTTGCTTCGGGTTCTACAAGTAAATCGCAAAGCAAATCCCATTGTTCGTTCGTTAAGTCACCTAATCGGCTCATAACGATCAATTATATTATTTATAGTTTAAGTACAAGAAATTTTAAGTCTGACTACACGGATGACGGTTTTTGAGATAACCTCACGTAATAATTTCGTATTTTTATCATTGGTAAAGATCCCTTAAAAGTTAAACTAATAATTAGGCCTCATCTTAAAAATATTTTTATCAAATGATCTTGCTTCAAAACAAGATCATTTGAGGCAAGTTTTCAATTTTCCCAGCACTGTCCCGGAATGAAACATTTGTAATGAGTTGCATGCCCGTATGTACCAAGTTTGTTGCAAAGATCTTTTCCGTTTTTGACATCTGCAAAACCATCATAAGAACGCCACATAGGAACAAAATAATCTCTTTCTCCATCGTAAGAATATACGTTTGGCACCGGTTCATTGATACCCATAAAACCTTCGTAATTACAAGCAACAACCTTATTCGGAACCACGCAAGGACCGTCGATAAGATCGTAAGCCATATCGTACCCGTATATTGCCTTCATTCTATCTACAAAAATTTGCCCCGATTGATTCCAAAGCGCTTTTTTATCCAAAAAGGCAGCGGTCCATTCATGGCAGGAAAGAACTTCTCCACTTGACTTTTTAAATCTGGTGCTAAATGCAATCTTAAGTCCTAAACTTTCCCCTTCACTTTCCGATTTTTTTTTCAAAAGCAAAATTCCAAGAATTTCGTTCGTATCCACTTTTTCTTCGTTTTTGCAAAAGGGCAGTAGGGCGAAAATTACTAAAGCAATCAGACCCATTTTTATTATTTTTATCATTTTTTTCTCCATATCCTTAAAATTTGATTCTTATATTTTGTAATTTACAATGAATCCGAAATTTCGTGGAGCTTGAGGGTTTCCCATTGTAATTAAATTTTTTATTTCAATAGAGAGCCAAAACAAACAGACCCACTTTTAAACGTATTCAATAAAAATAATATTTATTTTTATTGAATGAATGGTTTAATTGAAATCATTGGTTTTAAAAAATATCATGTGTGAACTTAAATTTAAATTTAATCGGATGAAAACTATAATGTTTCAATCTTCAAAATCAAAATCGCGATTGAATAGTTTTATTCCCAACATTGTCCTTGGGCGTAACATCTATATTCCGCGGTAAGTCCTCGATTGATTCTACTGTCCAAACAGGCTTCTTTTGCGGTTTTAACAGGTAGATTGTAAAGATGCATTGTTGGAACTAAATATTCCCGTTCCCCGGAATACGAGTAGGTATGAGGAATCTGAAAGTTAACCCCTCCTTCTCCTTCGTAAATGCAAGCGCTTACTTTATTTGGAACCACGCAAGGGCCATCGACACGATCAGCGACTAAATCTAAACCGATCCCTGCTTTTATATAAACTACAAATTCCTTAAGGCCTTGATCCCATTCCGCCTTTTTATCCAAATAAGCAGTCGGATACTCCTTGCATGAAAAAATTTCTCCATTAGATTTTCTTAATCTATAACTAAAAGCGATCGTAAGTCCTAAACTTTCCCCAACGCTTTCGGAATTCTTTTTTAATAATAGAATTCCAAGAATCTCGTTTACATTCAGTTTTTCTTCATTTTTACAAAAAGTTAAGTTGAAGATCGCCAAGACGATCAATGTAATTTTTATCATTTTCTTCATTAAACTCACATCTCCTTAATGTCTGATTATTATATTTTGTAATTTATAATAAATCCGTAGGTTCTTGGAGCCCCCGGAACGGCTTGA
Organism: Leptospira mayottensis 200901116; assembly: GCF_000306675.2. Classification (NCBI taxonomy): domain Bacteria; kingdom Pseudomonadati; phylum Spirochaetota; class Leptospiria; order Leptospirales; family Leptospiraceae; genus Leptospira; species Leptospira mayottensis. The sequence goes on along the minus strand of NZ_CP024871.1, from coordinate 1,989,269 downwards.
AAGGTTCCATCTATATAGGAAGTAAAGTAATATTCGTTATTCAAGTTATTGCAATATAGATAAGCAGATAAACGTTCCTCTTCGTATCCAATTTTAAAATTTGTTACAGTATAAGGGGCGCTGTAAATCGTATTATCTGCGGCAAAATACATCTTCCCTACGACCTGAAATTCACATCTGAAAAATAAGCCGAGTAAAGAACGATATTGAAGATAACTTACGACATCGTATTGTGGTATAAAATGTACATGCTTTCCGTCGAAGTTTGTATCTAGAATTCGATCGTAAAATTTGTTGAATTTTCCTTCTGTATAACCAACAGAAAAACCGAGTCTTAAATATTTCCACGGTTTCATGTAGGATTCAATTTCAGCACCTCGAATTGTAACTTTCTCCGCATTCAAATTTACGGCTTCGGCGATGGAAATAGCCCTGATTACGTGAAAATCAGTCGCCTCCGTATAAAAATAGGTGAGGTTGATTCCAAAAGAGTCTTTGAAATGTTTCGATTTGATTCCTATTTCGATAGTATCGTTGATTTCTGGTTTAAAAGCCGCTAAGGATGCTTGATTCACGACTGTACTATATCCAGCGTTTTTATAACCGCGGCTTATACCTGTAAAAATCATTAATGATTCGGTAGGCTTATAATCGAAAATGAATCTAGAAACATTATAACGATAGGAATTTTTTCGAACATAATGGGGAGATAAAAGTCGCACGTCTCCATAAGGATTATCTAATAGAACCCCCTTTGCATCTCGGCTATGGCCTATACCGATTCTCTGGGTTTCGATTCTAGCTCCTAATGTAATCGTGAATTTTTCCAAAAACGTGTAGCTATTGTGAGTGAAAAAACTAAAGGATTTATCTTCAATTTTCGAATGGTGTGTTTCTTTTGCAGGAGCATTTAATCCTTTAAGAACGCTATATGTATATGTTTGCGTCAAATGCTCTTGGGTAAATTCCTTGTCGGATATTTTATGATACAACAATGTTCCGATCTTAAATTGGAACGGTTCTCTTTGGTTTTTGGATTCGAGACTTGTCTCATGAGTCCTTGTAGTGGAATGTTCTATATATTCGGATTTAGAGAACGCGCTTATAGTAAAATCTCCGTCTACAATTAGAGGATCAATTTCCATTTTCCTAATGCTAGATATTGTTTTAAAAATGGCTTTAGGCAATTTATAACTGATATTACTGGAATACGTTTTTCCAGTTGTGTTTGAGACTCCTTCGTAATCCCAATATACTTTTCGGACCGACTTTGTGCGATTAAGATAAGTTCGAAAATTCTTTTCGCAGCTCTCAGGACTTACTGCACATCCTTTTATTAAACTTTTTCTTCTTTCTGATTTAGAAGCAAGATAATTGACTATATTCAAAGAACCATCGTCGAAACTTTCGGCATTTGCTTGTAGATCAATTTCAAGACTTTTTATAGGCGTCCAATACAACCTGAGTCTTCCAGACTTTCCTCTTCTTCTGTCTGGATGAGTTTTACGAATTTCGATAGGTATATCTGAAGTGAGGTTATTCGGATAATTAAATCCAGTTATATTATTTAAATATCCACTTCTCTGGGTCGATTTTCCGGAAACACCTATATAAAGTTTGTTTTTGATCAGAGGTGTATTATAGAAAAAAGAATATTCCTTCTTTTTATAATTTCCCAAATTGGCCGTAACCCTTCCTTGAGGCATGTTATTCGGTTTTTTAGTGTTAATTTCAATTACACCACCTTGAAAATTTTTTCCAAAAACAGTAGCCTGGGAACCTCTATATACTTCGATACTCTCCAAAGCAAACAGTTCTGTATTTAATGCGACATTATCTGCAAGGGGAACTCCATCCACAATCATTCCGACGGAAGGATCGCTGAATAACGTGCTCCTCATTCCTCGAATATTATAATATGTGAAATTACGAGCACCGGAATCTATAATTGCAAAGTTTGGAACCTGCTTGTCTATATCGTTTGCTCTGGATATACCGGTATCTAAAATGTCCTGTTCATTCAATCTGGAAATACTACTGGGGGTTTTGAATATTTCATAGTCTCTTCGATCTTTTTTGCCTTGAACGGTAATTTCACCTTTTTTGTTCGAAGTTTCTTTGTTTGTTTCGGCAGGTGTGGAACGCGAAGATTCTTGTGCATAGAGAATCGACGTTGTTATTAAGAATAAAGTCCTAATAGAGAATTTGCAAAGACAGGAAAGGATTTGGAAATTTGTGAAGAATGTACAAAAAATTCTACTTTTAATTTTATGTTTCAGTGACTCTCGGTTTGAAAAAAGAAGTTCAACTATATTTCTTATGAAACAAGGTAAAATAAAAAACTCATACCTCATAAGGCACATTAGAAAGAAGCTTTGTATTCTGTAAAGATATAATTGATTTCAGGACTCAAAATCAATTATGGAAAAAGTTAGACTGAATGAAGCACTTTTAAAGAGGAGGAGAATTGAAATGATGAAATTGTAGTTTAAATAACACTATATTGTTATCATGAATCGTTGTTATGTGATTTTCAAAAATTATGTCAAAATATGTTCATTTTATAATTTGAATACTCTTGTGGTGAAAATTTAAGACAAAATGGCGCCCCTTCTGGGCTTGAAAAGCGTGGGTTAGATGCAAGCATTTACCACAAAACAAGAAAACCAACAGAAGGAACGTAATGAAAAGAAAAGTATATGTAGGAATGGATGTCCACAAAGAAACGATTAGAATTGCGTGTTTAACGAACAATACAAAGGAAATAGTAAAAGAACAGCAGATAAAACATAATGAGGTTCAGATCAAAAAGTTCGTCAATAAACTAAAATCAGAATGGAACGAGATACATAGTTGTTACGAGGCGGGAGTAACCGGTTATCCACTTTACAGAAATCTAAAGTCTTTGGGAGTGAATTGCATCCTTGTGGCGCCAGGAAAGATACCAAGACAAAGTTCGGATAAGATCAAAACCGATAAAAGAGATGCGATCAAGTTAGCAAAATTATTACGAAGTGGAGAATTAGAATCGATTCATGTACCGAGTGAAGAGGACGAAGCGGTAAGGGATTATCTAAGATCCCGTGACAGTCTTCGTTTGGATTTAGGAAGGAATCGTCAAAGGTTGATGAAATTCTTATTAAGAAAGGGTATAACCTACTCAGCAACAAAGTATTGGACAGTCAGTCATAACAAATGGTTGAACAATCTACAGTTTAACAACGAGATCCTTCAAGAGACGTTTAACGACTATTATAGTCGAGTAAGAGTTCAAGAAGAGAATTTAAAAGCGATGGATAAGAGAATACAAGAGATAGCGGAAAGTGAACCGTATCGAGAGAAAGTAGGAATATTAAGATGTTTCCGAGGAGTGGATTATCTAACCGCAATGTTTTTACTTTGTGAGGTTTGTGACTTCAAACGATTCAAAACGAGGGTGGAGGGTGTCAGCGTTCCTGTGTAAATGACATATCTTAAAACGAATCGAACTTCAACCGATCGCCGAAAATAATCGAAAATGAGGGTGTCAGCGCTCCTGTGTAAATGACATATCTTAAAACGAATCGAACTTCAACCGATCGCCGAAAATAATCGAAAATTGATTCATTGCTTTTCCCCAATCTTGAATAGGCATGGTCCATTTTTTAGACATATTATTCAAAGCTAAATAAAGAAGCTTGATAGCCGCTTCATCGGTAGGAAACGAACCCCGATTCTTGATAATTTTTCTTAAACCCATATTCATAGATTCGATAGCGTTTGTGGTGTAAATCGCCTTACGAATATTAGGTGGATATGCCAAAAAAGGAATCACCGATTCCCAATTGTTTCTCCAGGACTTGCTGATCATCGGATATTGACTGTCCCATTTGGTTGAAAAATCATCAAGGCTTTTCTTAGCAATCTCTGCCGACGGAGATTTGTAGATAGCCTTTAAATCAATCATCAACTCTTTCTTCTGTTTGTAAGAAACCCATTTCAAAGAATTCCTTACCATATGAACGATACAAAGTTGAACTTGTGCATTAGGAAAAACTGATATGATCGTATCCGGAAATCCTTTTAACCCGTCAACGCAGGCGATTAAGATATCTTCAACTCCGCGATTCTTTAAATCGGTTAAGATCTGAAGCCAGAACTTCGCTCCTTCGGTGCGCTCCACCCAAATCCCAAGTATCTCTTTTGTGCCCTGTAGATTGATTCCTAAAGCCAAATAGAAGGATTTGTTTTGAACGTGGTGGCCGTCTCTCACCTTTACGACTAACGCGTCCATGATGAGAATTGGATATACTTTATCCAAGGGGCGATTCTGCCACTCGATCACCGTTTCCAGTACCGAATCGGTTACTTGAGAAATTAGATCCGATGAAACCTCAACTTGATAAATTTCTTGGAGATGTTGGGTAATTTCTCGTGTGGTCATTCCGCGTGAATACATCGAAATGATTTTGTCATCGAAGCCGGTAAAACGTGTCTGACCTTTTTGTATGATCTGAGGTTCGAAACTGCCGTTTCTGTCTCGAGGTATTTCCAAATCGATTGTTCCAAAATCTCCTTTGAGCTTTTTGTTACTTTTTCCATTCCGAGAATTTCCTGTGTTATTGCCCAACGAGGAATTCTTCTCGTATCCAAGGTGATGCGTCATCTCACCTTGCATCGCTCGCTCTATCAGTGATTTCGTTAGTTGCTTTAAGAGGCCTTCATTTCCCAGTAGATCTTCAGGACTCTTATCTTTGATTAATTCATCGAGTAGCTCTTCAGCTCGATTTTTGGGGTTGCTCATATTGGGTTTATCCTTGTTACTTTTTGGTTATTCACAAGTCATTTACACAATCGACACGACACCCTCTCGAAAATTGATTCATTGCTTTTCCCCAATCTTGAATAGGCATGGTCCATTTTTTAGACATATTATTCAAAGCTAAATAAAGAAGCTTGATAGCCGCTTCATCGGTAGGAAACGAACCCCGATTCTTGATAATTTTTCTTAAACCCATATTCATAGATTCGATGGCGTTTGTGGTGTAAATCGCCTTACGAATATTAGGTGGATAAGCCAAAAAAGGAATCACCGATTCCCAATTGTTTCTCCAGGACTTGCTGATCATCGGATATTGACTGTCCCATTTGGTTGAAAAATCATCAAGGCTTTTCTTAGCAATCTCTGCCGACGGAGATTTGTAGATAGCCTTTAAATCAATCATCAACTCTTTCTTCTGTTTGTAAGAAACCCATTTCAAAGAATTCCTTACCATATGAACGATACAAAGTTGAACTTGTGCATTAGGAAAAACTGATATGATCGTATCCGGAAATCCCTTTAACCCGTCAACGCAGGCGATTAAGATATCTTCAACTCCGCGATTCTTTAAATCGGTTAAGATCTGAAGCCAGAACTTCGCTCCTTCGGTGCGCTCCACCCAAATCCCAAGTATCTCTTTTGTGCCCTGTAGATTGATTCCTAAAGCCAAATAGAAGGATTTGTTTTGAACGTGGTGGCCGTCTCTCACCTTTACGACTAACGCGTCCATGATGAGAATTGGATATACTTTATCCAAGGGGCGATTCTGCCACTCGATCACCGTTTCCAGTACCGAATCGGTGACTTCTGAGATCAGATCCGCTGAGACTTCCACTTGATAGATTTCTTGGAGATGTTGGGTAATTTCTCGTGTGGTCATTCCGCGTGAATACATCGAAATGATCTTATCGTCGAAGCCGGTAAAGCGTGTCTGTCCTTTTTGAATGATCTGCGGTTCGAAACTGCCGTTTCTGTCTCGAGGTATTTCCAAATCGATTGTTCCAAAATCTCCTTTGAGCTTTTTGCTACTTTTTCCATTCCGAGAATTTCCTGTGTTATTGCCCAACGAGGAATTCTTCTCATATCCAAGGTGATGCGTCATCTCACCTTGCATCGCTCGCTCTATCAACGACTTCGTTAGTTGCTTTAAGAGGCCTTCATTTCCCAGTAGATCTTCAGGACTCTTATCTTTGATTAATTCATCGAGTAGCTCTTCAGCTCGATTTTTGGGGTTGCTCATATTGGGTTTATCCTTGTTACTTTTTGGTTATTCACAAGTCATTTACACAATCAAGCCGACACTCTCGCCTCATGCGGCCTTTCTAAATTGTATTCACTTCTAAACCGATCAAATGCTTCTTGTTGTTCTTTAAGAGAAGATCGAGCCGGTAACGCGGTCTCTTGTTTCAAGGTTCTGTGCATTCTTTCATGGCGACCGTTTTGTTGAGGTTTACCTGGCTGAATTCGTTCAGGTCGAATCCCTAACTTTAACCACCAAACGGATAACTTACTCAATCCTCCAATGGCCCTTGATGCAAATGGACTTCCGTTATCTGTCTTGATGGCCAATGGCATTCCATATTCTTTAAAAACTCTCTCAAATACCCGCCTGGTGCTTTCTCCGTCCGTTTTCTTCAGGATTTGACATCCTAATAGAAAGCGGCTATGAGCATCTGTGATCGTCAATGGATCACAACGTTTTCCGTTCCCAACAGTAAAGTGACCTTTGAAGTCTGCACACCAAACGTCATTGGGAGACTTTACATCAGAAAATGGAAAAAGACTTTCAGGAGTTTTTTTCCTACGACGTATTTTACGAACTAATCCTTTTCTTTTAAGGATATCGCCAATTGTACTTGGTGCCGGCCAGGATTTAGCTCTTGGATACTTTCCTTTTAATGCCCACAAAAGTTTCCTTGCTCCCCAAGTAGGATGCTTCTCACGCATCTGCATAATGAGCAAGATGACGTTCTCAGGAGTCTCATTCGGATGCTTATTGGGCTTCTTAGATCGATCTTTTAAACCGTCGATACCTTCCGATTCGTATCTTTCTAAATACTTGTAACCTGTCTTTCGACTGATTCCAAATTCCTTACAAAGATCTGAAAACTGCCAACCACCACCTTTCCACGCGGCTATGAATTTGATTTTTTCCTCGATCACACGGGACTCCTTCCAAGGCATCGGATTTCCTCCAATGCCAGGTATATGTCACCTATGTGCCCGGTCTGTTTTGTTACCTATCTGGGCAGTCTGTACCATTTCAAATTTGACCTTCGTTTTAAGACTAAGAACAGCTCCCGATGTATAGATTATCCTGCGGTATCCAACCCGCGAATATCAGTCTGATCAATCGTCGCGAATGCTTTTCTCTAACGAGTTAAATTATTGGGTGATTAAAAAAAATGCGAAAAAATATTTACAGCTCTGATTGGGGCGCCATATCAGGGCCTGTCTCAAAAACTTCGGAATATAGGAGCCTTTGACGGGAACGTAACAGTTATAAAATATACCCGAAAGCTCGTAAACTACCAAAGAAGCATAACTTGTGGGAACTTCTATATTTTATTACGAACTTATTGAATCATTGTAATTTGATTTCTTTTAAGGTTTTTAAGACAGGCTCTTAATTCTTAAACCGATTATTTATTATTTTAAAATTCTCTTGCATAACAAATACTTTTACTGTTTCCATCAAAACCAAAGTTATAGAATTTCTATTTAAATTGTATAGATCGACGAGATTGTCAGCCAGCCGTATCGTTATTTTGCAAAAGTTTTTTATTTAATTTTTATTGAAATAAGTAATGAATAATAGCGATAGCTCAAAGTTAATTTCGATGATCTTTAATCGATTTTGAAAGCCTTATAGAAGAGGCGGTGGATCCATTTTAATTGGAGTGTGGAAGGCTAAAATTTTAGATGTTGTAGATCAAATTTATACTAGGATCGTTTTTTTTCAGGATAGAAATTGCGGTTATTCAAAAAATTTATTTCTGAAACGATCGGATCGGCATCTATGAAAAGATTTTTCCCAAAATAGATTTGAGAGAAGAAAGAAATAGTCAAGTTTTATTTTTGAAACCTGTTGCTAAATTGATAATTCCGAAAATTATCTCTTGAAATTTTGAACAGATGGGATTTTATTTTCTCTTCATAAGAGAGGAATTTCCGTGATTCAGAAATGGTTTCAAACAGTGTTCTTTGGGAGTTTAATTTTAGCGGGAATTTTAATTCCAGGAAAAATATTTTCTCAGGCAGACGATGCTGCAGCTGCAATTCAAGAAGCTTGTAATCGTCTAGTAAACGAGGGAATATACAAAAGCTGTAAAGCGGCTCCGGGATTTTCAGCTCACCAAGGATATTATACTCAATCTGCTCAAATCAAATGCGAGTGCATTAATAAAAAAGACAATAATAAAACTATTGTTACAATTACTCTCGGTCAGTATTATTGAGGGTGTCGTGTCGATTGTGTAAATGACTTGTGAATAACCAAAAAGTAACAAGGATAAACCCAATATGAGCAAACCCAAAAATCGAGCTGAAGAGCTACTCGATGAATTAATCAAAGATAAGAGTCCTGAAGATCTACTGGGAAATGAAGGCCTCTTAAAGCAACTAACGAAATCACTGATAGAGCGAGCGATGCAAGGTGAGATGACGCATCACCTTGGATATGAGAAGAATTCCTCGTTGGGCAATAACACAGGAAATTCTCGGAATGGAAAAAGTAACAAAAAGCTCAAAGGAGATTTTGGAACAATCGATTTGGAAATACCTCGAGACAGAAACGGCAGTTTCGAACCTCAGATCATACAAAAAGGTCAGACACGTTTTACCGGCTTCGATGACAAAATCATTTCGATGTATTCACGCGGAATGACCACACGAGAAATTACCCAACATCTCCAAGAAATCTATCAAGTGGAAGTCTCAGCGGATCTGATCTCAGAAGTCACCGATTCGGTACTGGAAACGGTGATCGAGTGGCAGAATCGTTCTTTGGATAAAGTATATCCAATTCTCATCATGGACGCGTTAGTCGTAAAGGTGAGAGACGGCCACCACGTTCAAAACAAATCCTTCTATTTGGCTTTAGGAATCAATCTACAGGGCACAAAAGAGATACTTGGGATTTGGGTGGAGCGCACCGAAGGAGCGAAGTTCTGGCTTCAGATCTTAACCGATTTAAAGAATCGCGGAGTTGAAGATATCTTAATTGCTTGTGTCGACGGGTTAAAGGGATTTCCGGATACGATCATATCAGTTTTTCCTAATGCACAAGTTCAACTTTGTATCGTTCATATGGTAAGGAATTCTTTGAAATGGGTTTCTTACAAACAGAAGAAAGAGTTGATGATTGATTTAAAGGCTATCTACAAATCTCCGTCGGCAGAGATTGCTAAGAAAAGCCTTGATGATTTTTCAACCAAATGGGACAGTCAATATCCGATGATCAGCAAGTCCTGGAGAAACAATTGGGAATCGGTGATTCCTTTTTTGGCTTATCCACCTAATATTCGTAAGGCGATTTACACCACAAACGCCATCGAATCTATGAATATGGGTTTAAGAAAAATTATCAAGAATCGGGGTTCGTTTCCTACCGATGAAGCGGCTATCAAGCTTCTTTATTTAGCTTTGAATAATATGTCTAAAAAATGGACCATGCCTATTCAAGATTGGGGAAAAGCAATGAATCAATTTTCGATTATTTTCGGCGATCGGTTGAAGTTCGATTCGTTTTAAGATATGTCATTTACACAGGAACGCTGACACCCTCGTATTATTAAACATTTTTAGATTTTGGCGAATGGTTATACGTTTTAATTTCATTTCACTTAAAAACCTTTAAGTTTATTAATGGATTTCTATCAGGATTGATTTTATACGATTATGTAAGCTATTGCTTTTAAGTAGCTTCTTGCCTTTTCACGAATTTCTTTCAAAACATTGCCTTATTTATATATAGGTCATGTAGTTGTAATACATTTTGTATATCGATACATTGTGAAGCTTCAGTTTGTAAACAGAAAATTTTTCTATTTATGAATCAACCTCATTTGGGAACAAGCGTATTCATGAGTACGGTATAAAAGATGCTAAAACTTCTATTACAAATCTAATTTATCAAATAAATTTTTGATTTGATGAGAGTCAATTGAATGCAGAAGTTTAATCTTTATATATCTTAAAAATAAGTAGATTATAGTTTAAACACATTATAATTATAATCCCCAGATAAATAAGGATTTCCGTTTTCACTGGGAAGTTCAAAGAATTTAAAGGTGAAAAATTATGCAAAAAACTTTAATAATTTTAATAGGTTTCTTTTTATTAGGAACTTTAGAAGATCTGTATGCAAATCGGGAAAGACCTCTTCCTGATCCGGTCGACATTGTCGAAGGAGTACATGAAAATCAGGTCGCTACGCCTCCGATAGAAGTTTTTTATCTAGTTACTGTTTTAACTCCGGAGCAAGTACGTGCTTCTGATGGATTTTGGTCGGCCGGGGCATCGTCTGCAGATTCTACAAATCTAGATTTTTCACTGTTAAACCATGTCACTCCCAGAGTTAATAGTGAAAGATCAGGTTATATTAGCTTGTTAAGGAATTTTATACACACACTCATTTATGCACAATCGAATATTTCTGGAGATTATTACATTTATCAGATTGCTGGAGGATTTAATATTGTGGATGTACAAGGTTCTCTCGGTCCTTACACTCCTTCTAATTCGACAGCAGAGGCCGTTGCATTGAATCGAATTTATTGGAATCAAGTTTATGGATGGACTCATTTTTCAAGTAATTTTAGTTTTAGCTTAAACGAACCCGAACCATTCGAACATAATCTTATGTTTGATCGAGAGACGTTTGCGAATGCTACTTCTTCACCCGGGCTTCCAGAGTTAGCTGGATTTCCCCAAGGTGACCCTAGGTGGGGGAATGCATTTTTTGCGAATGTCGCAGGGTGTGAAGCCCCTTTGCGTAAACGTAGTGATGGCAGATGTTATCTACAGCAGACATTGTTAGATACTGCTCAAAAAATTTCCAATGCGAGTAGAAAGAAAAGTAGGCTACCAACTCTTCCATTCTTTAAAACTCCTATCTCTCAAACTATATCTAGTAAAGGGGTGTTTATAAATCTATCGGACTATACATCTGGATTATGTTACGTTGTTTCGAAAGATACAATGGAATGCAGATCTATTCTAAACAATGGAAAACTCGGTTCCATCAAAAAAACTACAATCAGCGATACGGGCTATGAGGATTCGCATATGTTTGGAGATATCAACAATGATCGGAAAGACGATTTTTGTCGTTTAGTGGTTGGGACAAATAAATCCACTCTATTAAAATGTAATTTAGGTGATGGGGAAGGAAATTTTCCTACTGAAATTAGTTTTGGATCTTTAGATGGTGGCTGGGCATCCGGCGGCGCGGCTGACAAGCGTATGATTGTTAAAGGAATTTCTGGTAAATCTTTTTTTTGCCGGATTATAGACGGATATGAGATAGCTTGTACGGAATTAGTTCAAAATCGTAGCGGAAATAGCGTCACTTTTACTTTAGGACAATCTGGAATAACGAAAGGTAAACATTATTATTCTACTTTGGCTAGACAATTTAGTATTTTTACGGATTCTAATCAAGATGGTGTTCCAGATTGGTGCCATATTACAAGCGAGCAATATAATAGATTCGATTTGGATTGCTGGTGGTCTTTGAGAAATCAACAATTTTCCAAACATGTACCGATAAAATATTTAATTGGGAATGTTAACAACGATGTAATGACCAATGCAAGAATTATGAATCCTTGGATACACGATTTTTGTTACATTTCTAAAAATCAGCTCAATAGTTCTGTTCGATGTTACAATTTTCCAAGTCAAAAACAATATGAATCATCAAGTGGATTCAACTACGCAACTCGGCTCATGGAAGCTAAAGGTCTTATGAAGAAGGATGGTTATTCTCTTTGTGCTACTGAAGCCAGAAATCACGGAAAAACAATGAGACTTTCCTGTGTTTCAAAAGGATCTGATATTGGATTTACTCCTGTTTTTTCAACGGTGGACTTTGAAGATTATGGAAATGTTTTGAATGAAAAACAGACAAAAATTGTTTATTCCAACGGAAGAAGTTTGTTTTGTACGATCGGAGCGAATGATGTTAGATGCCTTCCACTCAATCAGGATGGTCCAACTTGCCAGCGCGTGGTTCCGGCTCGGACAAGATCTGTACGAACTCTTAAAAGTAGTTTTACAGGATTGGAAAATTTCCAGGGAAAAAATGAATGTTTAGCGTTAAATAACAAAGATAGATGTTTTAACAAAAATGGAATTTGTTATAAGTGGGATTATTAATAGTTCCTGATGTTCTTATGTTATAATCTTACTTAAGAATTCATTTTTACAGATTACGTTGTGTAAAAATGGATCAGAGCAAGCTGTTTTTAGGATGAATTTTAGATATTTGAGTAATTTATAAATTAAAAATGTTTAGAGTTCTTCCTAAAAAGGTACAGTCATATTTTTTCATCAATCCAAATTAAATCCCCTGAATATTCCGATACCTTTGTCTTTTAATAAAAAGGATTTTTGGTTTCTGAGTTAATTCCTCTTTTCCAAACGGTGAGATGATATGAGTAATTCCTTTCCTTCTTCGGATTTCTGATAGTGCGGTTGACCGAACGATCTACGCTTGGAAGGAGTTGGTATTTTCTTTGAGTTCGAAAATATTTAAGGACGAACATAAAGAGATCAATTTCTTCTTTGTGATTTTCAAAACTTCTTTTCTTTCTAAAATTCTATCGTAAGAGGAATTTTTGACTGTCGTATTTTCGGATTTGATACGGTATTTTCTACCAGAATCATACAGGTAAGAAAAAGTTGTTGTAGAGACTCAAGTATGATTATAGGACTTTTGGAAATCAGGGTGTTCCGGTTTGTCTAATCCTAAGTAACCAGTATTTCTTTGAACGACTGAGTCGTTTTTTCTGTTCAATATACGGATTATAGTTCTTTTTGTAAGGACGTCCACACAAGCCGATTTTAGACCGATAGAAATTTTTTCTCTTAGTTCAGTTGAGGATTTTTTATATGGAAGGAAATCAATTTTTTATCAGTTCTCGAATTTTTGAAAATATGAAAATTTACGTCAGTGATTAATAACGAATTATTAGACACTCTATTATAATTCTGAATGGGATAAAATATTGCGGATAATGAGAAGTTAAATTTCGCTTAACGCATAATTATTTGCACAAAATCAAAATTTTCCTTTTTTCTTCTGCGTTGTATTCAGAAATCTGAAGTTAAATCTTATAAAAACCTAACAAAAGCTTTTGAATTTTGTATTTGTGTAATGACCAATTTACAACTCTTTCTAAGAGAATCAGACCATTCAATAATTTACAAACGTTGCTTTTGGGTCCGAAATCCTATCTTGCCTAAGGAGTAAGAAAGTATTTGAAATCTTATTTCAAAATGCAAAATTGATTTTTGAAATAAGAAAATAATTCCTTTCTCAAAATGTTAAGATCTGTTTGATTCGGAAGGATGAAAAATTCTTGAACTGAAAAAGACTTTTGCGGACATCTTCCTCGTAGAACTTACGTTAGAAATAAGTTGTTCGAATGAAAGAATCTTTGATCCTATCTGCAATCAAAATATAATTCCGATTCGGATAATCTAATTATGAAATTTCGCTCAGTATTGATTTGCTTTCAAGAAACTATAATCTTCTTTTTAATTGTTTCTTTTACGAAAAATTAGAAAAGGAAAATGAGAAGGGGAGCCAGGCGCCTATACAAACTCAACAAATGATTTCCAAAATCCTCAAGAAATTATTGATATTAGATCTTTTTCGTAACCGGCTCGGAGCTTTTTCCGAAGAAATCAAACAGTGAGGGAAAGAGATGAGAGAGAATTTACTTTATTTCCTTTTTCTGAAACGTTATTTTGGGATTTGGATTTTTCTTTGTATCTACTCCCTGCAAGCGAATCCGATATTTTCGCAGGAGAAAGAAAAAAATCAAGAAGGTGTAAAGAAAAAGTCCTTTTTTGAGTTCTGGATCAAACGTCAGACGTATCGATGGACCCCTTACGATTATACTTCCTTTTCAGAGCATTCTTCTTTGGAAAGTTCGAACAAAACGGATTCTATAAAACAAAATCAGAAAGTATTGGTTCCGCTCGTGTTTCGATATGATAATTTGGAGAAAAAGTTTAGGATCGAGATTTCCGCATATGAAATCGAATTAGCAAACGCGAATACGAATTTTACTCGGGCTGGGGATCGGGTCCGAAGATATTATTTTAACCCGATGCTTCGTTCTGAAGCAGAATTCAATTTTTATAAAATTCTAAATTGGAGCGAGGATTGGAAAGTTTTTGCGGGTGCTGGAATTCGAAATATTAATAAATATAAGTACGGATACTTTCTTAAAGAGG